>QNEE01000021.1 GCA_003645085.1 bacterium
CGTAGATGTCCGGCGCGCCCGTCGTCCGATAATACGAGACGGGGCCGAAAACGACAGCGCCGTGAACAACCGCCATTGTAATAATTGTTATTTGAATAACGTTCCTTACCATTTCGTTTCTTTTCATTCCAGAAAATCGACCAAAATATCTGCGAGGCGACCGATAATCGTTTTCCCTAATATCCCTCGCCGGATAACCTCTGTTTCCGGGTCTTTCTCGTTCTCGATTTCATCCAGCATTGCGCCGAGGCCTTTCTCTTCGAAAACCTCGCGTGATTTTTTGTCCCAGACCTCGTCGAAGGCCTGAAGGGCGACAAGCTCGCCTTTATCGAGCCATACGCCACAACCCGCGGGGCAACGGTCGATAACTACTCCGCTGTCGTATCCGTAGACGCCGCGGCTGAGCATTTTTCCGCACGATGGGCAAACGAGTTCGTCGGGCAATTCTTTTTTGGGCATCGTTTTAGAATGCCAATCTCGCGCGACCGCGAGCGCTTCCGCAGGTATTTTTTCTTTGCGTGCGTTGATAATGCCGAGCAGAATCTCGCCGCTAATCCAGTATCCGCCGCACGACGAACAGCGTCGAACCGGATAATCCTCGTATTTTGTAGATACTAACTCGCCGCCACAACCGGGACAAATCATCGAAAAAACCTCCGCAAACGGGATATTCAATTATTTAGCCCACGAGCAGGATTGAACTGCTGACCTCATCCTTACCAAGGATGTGCTCTACCACCTGAGCTACGTGGGCGTTAGCTTTCGAGACCTACATTGTAACCCGAGCAATAATTTAAAAAGCGGGAAACGGGATTCGAACCCGCGACATTCAGCTTGGAAGGCTGACGCTCTAGCCAGCTGAGCTATTCCCGCATCGAATCGAAAGCCGGGTGTCCGAAATCCGCTATAAATCCACACGCGGTCCGCAAACTGCATTCGAAAATTCGAAATAAAACTGGTGGGGGGAGGATTCGAACCTCCGAAGGCTTAGCCGACAGATTTACAGTCTGTTCCCTTTGACCGCTCGGGAACCCCACCGGTATTTTATTGACCTTATATATTGGCCCAAAAAAAGATATTAATAGCCGACGGGGGGAGTCGAACCCCCAACCTGCGGTTTACAAGACCGCTGCTCAACCGTTGAGCTACATCGGCGCGTTTTGCGCGTATTATTAAATACCGGCAGAATAAATGGATATATAGCTCAAATGTCAAGATATTTTTTCTAAAAAAGTTTTTTATTAGGAAATTTCTCAATAAATAGGTTGACAGGACCGGGCGCGTTAGATATTTTTGCAAATATATTTACTTGGTGGAATACACCCTGCAAAAGATTCCGAGGAGAATATAATGGGCAAAAAACAGAGAACATTTATGGACAAAATCGCTAAAGGCACGGGTGCACGCGGCGAAGAGTGTCCAGTATGTCAGTCGGTTATCCGGAATATAAAAATAGTCCGTGCGGTTCGAAATGAAACCAGCGGTTCGTGGCGGTTCGTCGAGACGGTCGAAAAAGTCTGCAAATGCAACGAAAAAGAATTATTAGGATAAACATTCTTTAGAAAACGACCTCTAAAGCAAAATGCTAAACAATATTCCGGAAAAAATGCGCGAATTGTAATTTTTCGACGATGCAACTGAATTCGTCGAATCTATTGCGCTTAAAGAAAATATAAAAATTATCGAATTTTTCCCTTGCATTGAACAACGTAAAACGCTATATTGCAGAAAAGTAATTACGAACATTTCGAGTAATCCGTCAGGAGGATAAATGAGTCTAGAACATTTTCAAGCTCTCGAGGAGAAAGTAAATCAGCTTATAAATCGCTTAATAAAACTAAAGGACGAAAACCGCGAATTAATGGAATCCAACAAGAAGTTGGAAAACAAGGTTCAGGAGGTTCAAAAGGAGGTCGACCGTCTTCGCGACGAAAACCGAGAACTCTCCGAAAAGGTCGAGGCCAAACCCGAGTCGGCTGTCGACGAGGAGGAATTGAGAACGAAAGTGGAGGACCTTCTTAACAAGGTCGATGAGGTGGTTAGCGGTTGAAATACAGATATCGCGGCACCAGGATGATAGACGAACAAGAAAATAAGAGGAAAATAAAGGTCAAAATCTACGGCAAGGAATACTCCATTAAGAGCACCGAAGAACCCGAATATGTGGAGGAAATTGCCCGGTATGTAGATAGTAAAATGATGGAAGTGGACCGAAGCGGCAATCCGTCGAATCCGGTCCAGGTGGCCGTTCTGGCCGCTATGAACATAACCGACGAGTTGTTCGCCGAGCGAAACAGAGAATCGAAAACCGAATCCAACCTCGACGAACGCTCGAAAGATTTGGCAGAGAGAATATCCTCGGTGTTAGAGCCGGAATAGACTGAATAAGACTCTTGCGTCTATTATCCCACCGTGCCGATGGGCATTGTGGGGTATTTTTTATTCCGCTTTTTGAATAATCTTAATCGGGGAAACCGAATTCCCCGTGGTTTTACATAAATGAATCCTGCAAAATACCCAGGATTTGTATTTTAAATTTGGACGAACCAAGAACCAAGCCCACGGCTTTAGTCGTGGGGCGTGAGTAGCGGAGCGCGGAGAGCGGGGTGCGGAGCGCGCCACTTCAGTGGCTTTTTGGGGAGAGAGCGATTTCAATCGCTTTTATGGAGAATTACAATTCTGCAGGAGTCATTTTACATAAATTAACGGAGGTAAGCTATGCTACAATATGTTTTTCCAATAATCGTGGCCGTTATCGGGTTAATTGCAGGAGTTGTCATAGGCTGGCAGGTAGCAAAAAGAGCCGGGAAAAACCGTCTTAAAGATGCCGAAGCCAAGGCCGAGCAGATTATCGAGAGCGCGAAACATCAGGTTGAAATCAAACTGAAAGAGGCCGACCTATCCGCAAAAGATAAGCTTATTCAGATGAAGCAGGATTTCGAGCGGGAAACCCAGTCCAAGCGAAACGAAATCCGCAGGGAAGAGAAGAAACTAAACGAAAAACAGAGTTCTATCGAACGCAAAATGGACGTCCTGCGCAAAAAGGAACGAGACGCCCAAACGCGCGAAAGGCTGGCAGCACAACAGGAAAAACAAATCCGGCAAAAGCAGAACGAGCTCGAAGAGCTTATCGAACACCAGAATCGCCAGCTCGAACGTATCGCCGGGATGAGCGCCGAGGAAGCCAAAGCGCTTCTTATGGAGAATCTCGAAAGCGAGGCTCGCGCTGAAGCGGCGAAGATTATCAAATCTATCAAAGAAAAGGCCGAAGCGAACGCCGAACGCGAAGCGCGGCAGATTATTATAGACTCGATACAACGATGCGCCGCGGATACTACAGTCGAATCTACCGTTAGCGTCGTGAGTCTGCCGTCGGACGAACTCAAGGGCCGCATTATAGGTCGTGAAGGCCGTAATATACGCGCGTTCGAGATAGCCACCGGTGTCGATGTCATTGTCGATGATACGCCCGAGGCGGTTATTCTTTCTGCTTTCGACCCGATTCGCCGCGAGGTCGCCCGTATCGCTCTCGAAAAACTGATTCTCGACGGTCGAATACATCCGGCTCGTATAGAAGAGTCGGTTAAGAAGGCTGAAAAAGAGGTCGAGGTCATTATCCGCGAGGCCGGTGAACAGGCCTGTTTCGAGGTCGGGGTTCATGACCTAGACCCGGCTCTCGTCGAATTGATGGGACGCCTAAAATACCGGACATCATACGGCCAGAACGTGCTTCAGCACTCTATCGAGGTCGCTCATCTTGCGGGATATATTGCGAGCCTGCTCGAACTCGACCCGCAGACAGCGCGTCGCTGCGGTCTGCTCCACGATATCGGCAAGGCTATAGACAAGGGTCAGGAAGGCACGCATACGGAACTCGGCCATGAGGTCGCGAGGCGCCACAACGAGAGTAGAATCGTGCTGAATGCGATACTCGGCCATCACGAGGATGTCGAGGCCGAAACGCCGTATACGATTATTGTAAAGGCCGCCGACGCTATCTCTGGTGCACGCCCCGGAGCGCGCAGAGAGACACTCGAAAACTATGTCAAGAGGCTCGAACGGCTCGAGAAGGTCGCCGACGGTTTCACCGGTGTGGAGAAATCATACGCGATACAAGCTGGACGCGAGGTTCGCGTTATTGTCCAGCCGGACGAGATTAGCGATGGCGATTCGACGTTGATGGCGTCCGAAATAGCGCAGAAAATACAGGAAGAACTCGAATACCCCGGACAAATCAAGGTTACAGTTATTCGTGAGACGAGAGCGGTCGATTACGCGAAGTAACAGCTGATAGGTCGGGCGTCCCGCTCGAATTTACTGGATACACGTCTCCATGCTCCAACGTGTGGACGCCGTTTGGTGTTCTATGGGTCGCTTCGCGTCGATTTTGCGGACAAACGCCCCGACCTGCCGGACGTTTCGGCAACGTTGAAAAAAGCGAAACGAATAAAAAGGCCTCGGAAGAGGAGCCGGAGATGGGGATATAGGAATTAGCGTATCTTGGTAAGCGGGTTATAATAAGTAGATTTCTTAGACAAATAAAAAAACGATAATTATAAATAAGCGAGGAATAGAATGGCTATAGAGTGGATAGAAATAGAAAATACCTTTTATTCGTATAGAGCACCACAAAAGGTATTTATAGAGAAACTAGCGGGTCGGGTCGCCGATATGCGCAACAGTGGGAAGTTAACTCCTGAAGTTCTCTATAGGTTACGGCAGTATTTCCGTATAAAAAACATATATCACTCTAACGCAATAGAAGGCAATGTACTAAATGTCGGGGAGACACGCCAAGTCGTCGAAATGGGTCTTACGTTAACCGGTAAGCCTCTTAAAGACCAAGCAGAAGCGAAAAACTTGGCGGACGCTGTGGATTATTTAGAGAAATTAGCCGAAGATACAACTAAACCGATTAAAGAATACGATGTTCGTCAAATACACCAATTGGTTCTTAAAGACATAAACGATGAAAACGCAGGCAGTTATAGAAATGTAATTGTAGAAATATCCGGTTCAGAATACAAACCGCCCGGGCCAGAAAAAATCGCCGCTGAAATGGAAGGTTTTAGTAATTGGCTTGCCTCAGTTAGTTGTCCAGGCGAGAACTTCGCTACCGCAAATGGGTTAATATATGCTGCAGTTGCCCATGCTTGGTTAGTATATATTCATCCATTTATAGATGGCAATGGGCGGGTAGCCAGGCTTTTAATGAACCTAATACTTATGAGGTATGGTTTCCCGATAGCAATTGTAACACGGGAAGACCGAAAGCGTTATTATGATGCCCTTGAAGAGACACAATCTTCCGATTTATCTCAATTTCTTTCACTTATATCTGAATGTGTTGAAGAAAGCTTGGAGGAATACGAGGCCGCAGCCGAGGAACAAAGAGAACGTATAGAATGGGCAAGGTCGCTTGCGGAAAGATTTGATGCGGGAGAAAGAGCCAAAATCGCTAACGAATATGAGGTGTGGCGGAGCGCTCTCGATTTACTAAAAGGTTATATGCGGCAGACTGCTGCAATGATAGATGAATCATCTCCGCTAGTAAAAATTTTCTTTAAAGACTTCGGTATGCTCGAATACGAAAAATATATTAGTTTGCGTATAGGAGAATCAGCAAAAAGAACTTGGTTCTTCCGCATAGACTTTTTAAGGGGTGATAGTGCGGCAAGGTATCTTTTCTTTTTCGGTTCTAAAAGCTATTACCTAAAAGATATTTGCCATGTTACATTGCATATCGCTCGTGAAGAGCCTTCCGGTTCCTACTATTATGAATTACTCGATAGACTATCAAAGCCAAATGTCCTTTCTATGGCGGAATTAGGATATGATTCTAAAGCAGAGAAATTCGTTTCTCGTTCACCAAATGGTTCTATTACGGTAGATAAGATAGAAAAAATAGGGAAGCGTTTTTTCGAAGAGGTTATTAAGCGACACTTTTCGAATTAAATAATCACGCGAAAATAAGAATAGCCCCTATAAATTGAAACGCTTATTAATCCTCTCGTTTGCGGAGTAAAAAATACCTTCGGGCGACCGCGCTCCTGTGTTATATTGCGTAGCAGTCTTCCTCCCTCTCCCCCCTCATGGCCGGTGGAACCATCGTGGATTTAATCGGGTCGAAGAACAGATAGGGGTTGTTCGCAGCCGACACGTTTATTAAATTTTGTTTGACAGTGGCAACCGGCAATTGTTAATTGGAAAAGAGATGCTATGAAAATTCTCTTTATATCGGACATATTCGGTAAACCGGGGCGACTTGCTGTGCACGAGGCACTGCCGGCTCTCAAGGAGAAATACACACCGGATATCGTTATCGCGAACGCGGAGAATATCGCTGGAGGGTTCGGTATCACGCGGAACCTATGCACCAAGCTTTTTCGCTACGGCGTGGATATTATCACTACCGGAAACCATGTTTGGGACCGCGACGAGGCACCAGGCTATCTTCCGGACGAGTCGAGAGTCCTTCGCCCCATCAATTTCCCGGCGGATACTACGCCCGGCAAAGGGAGCATCGTGTTCGAGACCGAATCCGGCGGGAAGGTCGGTGTTATCAACACACAGGGGCGCGTGTTTATGCGCGCTATCGACGACCCGTTCAGAACGACGCTCGCCGAGGTCGAACGTATCCGCAAGGAAACCCCGATAATTATTGTCGATATGCACGCCGAGGCGACCTCGGAGAAAAAGGCGATGGGCTACTATCTCGACGGCAAGGTTAGCGCGGTTGTCGGCACGCATACGCATATTCAAACCGCCGACGAGCAGATATTACCGAAAGGGACAGCGTTTATTACCGATTGCGGGATGACCGGCCCGCACGACTCGGTTATCGGAGTGCTGCCCAGGCTGGCTATCCAATTTTTGCTGAGCTGCCGCAACGTCCGGTTCTCGCCGGCAAAAGACGGCGTCCGTCTACAGGGGGTCATATTGGACATCGGCGACGACACAGGTCTCGCGAGGAGAATAGAAAGGGTCGATATAGCATTAGAGGATTGATTACATTATTGTAAGCCGTAGCGGCCAGACCCCGGGCTTCGATATGGCTGCGATTACTCAGCCGCCTGGTTGTTGTCCGTAATTGCTCGATGCAAAATGAAAATGCAAATCGAAAAATGCAAAATAAAGAGGAAATAATTTCCCGATTTGCATTTTGATATTCTCGTTTTTCATCGAGGTTTGACCGGTTCGCACAGGAGACAAAAATGAAAATAACGAAAAAGGCAGTGGCCGGAAGGCTAGAAAGGGACGACATACGGATAGAGGTCGAACCTGGAAGAGGGAGAAAAATCGAGTTGAAAAGCTCTATCGGGCAGATGTTCGGCGATAGAATCCGTGTCGATATCGAATCCGAACTCGACCGCCTGGGCGTTAAGAGTGTGAAGCTAACCGCCGAGGACGACGGTGCGTTGAACTATATAATCGCGGCTCGGGTGGAGTCTGCTATAGTCGCGGCTTCGGGTAAAAAGACAGCGCCGAAAATAGCAACCCGCGAAATAAAAGTTATTCCCGATAGGTTGCGCCGGAGCAGGTTATATCTTCCGGGGAATACGCCGCATCTATTCATAAACGCACGGCTTTTCGGCGCGGATATGCTGTTTCTCGACCTCGAGGACTCTGTTCCGCCTGCGGAAAAAGAGGCATCGCGTTATGTTGTCAGGAATACGCTGCTTGCGGTCGATTTCGGCGATTCGGAGGTCGCGGTTAGGATAAACCCGCTCTCCAGCCCGTTCGGTATCGACGACCTCGAGGTTATCGTTCCCGGCGGACCGGAGCTTATCGTTCTGCCAAAAGCGGAATCGGCGGCGGATATCGAGAGACTGAAATCCGAAATTTTCCGCATACAGAACGAGGCCGGAACAGATTTCGATATTGGAATCGTGCCGCTTATCGAGAGCGCTAAAGGTGTGATTAACGCGGCGGAGATAGCGTCCGTCGAGGGAGTGATTATGCTCGCGTTCGGTGCCGAAGATTTTACAAAAGATATCGGGGCGGAGCGAACGCGCGACGGCAAAGAGCAATTCGTTGCGCGGTCGCAGATTATCCTCGCGGCGAAAGCCTTCGGTAAAATGGCATCAGACACCGTTTTTAGCGACCTTGCCGACACAGATGGCTTAATAGCGTCGACAACGGAAGCAAAAGCGCTCGGTTTCGATGGCCGCGGATTGATACACCCCGCACAGATAGAGCCGGTGCATAAGGTTTTCGCGCCGACCGAAGACGAGCTTATTTATGCGGTTAAAGTTATCGAGGCTGCAGATGAAGCGGAACGCTCCGGTAGCGGCGTAGTCGCGCTCGGTCGCAAAATGATAGACCCACCCGTAGTTGCGCGTGCGAGAAGACAACTCGCTCTCGCAGAAAAGATTGGAATCGAAATCCCCGAAATCGGAGAAGAAAAAGAGGAGCGGATTACTAATCTATAGGATGGTCGAATTGAAACCTAAAGGTAAAAAGAACGAATCGAGAGCCAGGTTATATATCGAAGCAATCGCGGTATTTGTCATACTCGCGCTGTTTCTCTTCATTCTTGCTCAGAGGATTAATTCTGCGGCGAAAGAGAATATAGAGAACCGTGTGGCGTGCGACCTCGGGGTGTCCGCGAAACTCATCTCTTCCAAAATCGAGGGTTTTATTTGTTGTATTCGGGAGAAGCTTATCTATTCGGCGACACAGAGCGAAATAAGGTATCCCGACGAACAGAAATCGGTTCCAAAGATGAAAGAGCTTTTCGAGTCTCTCGCGGATAAGGTCGGCGGTGTTACGTGGATGGATACGTTGGGTGTTATCGCACTGACCTGGCCGGACACTCATGTTATCGGGCAGAGTATCGCGTTCCAAAAGCATGTGAAAAAGACAAGGGCTACACGCAAACCGGTTATCAGTGCGCCGGTTCTTAGCGTCCAGGGGTATAAGGCGATAATTATCCACGAACCGGTTTTCGAGGACGACTCGGTCTGGCTGGGTAATATATGCGCTCTTGTGCCTTTCGAGAATATTGAAAGCGAGCTTCTCGCCGATGTCGCTAAAATTGACGCCAAGGCGTTTATTGTGGATTCGAGCGGTGAGTTCCTTTATCACCCGGAATTAGCCCCGGGAACGAAAATAAGCCGGGCTTTCCCGGCGAAATCGTCCGAGGTTCTCACCGAGATGCTTGGGAAAACGCCGAGTCTGGTATCGGGGCACGGGATTTTTATCGACCACACCGGGAAACGAAAGATACTGGGCGTCGCGCCAATATGTATCGGGGAGAATGTATGGACAATCGGTGTCTATCGCGGGACAGAGGGTATTTCGGCGCAGATGGCGACATTTCGGAAAGAGTTGTATTTCGCCTTTTTCTGCGTTTTGCTGATTGCCGCTATTGGAATTATAGTGTTAACCTCCTATTCGCTTCGGAAAGAAAATATGCGCGGCGCCACCGACGAAAGTGTCCTTAAGCTTGGAGAGAACCGTTTAAGGCTTCTTCACGAGGGTTTCCATGCGTTGGTGAGTTCGGCCAACGAGCGTGAAGCTCTGGGGATAATAATAGATAATACGCGGATTGCAGGTGATTTCGATTTCGTATGTTCGCTTAAAATCGACGATAACGAAAGGACTTTCTCGCTTGCTACAGTATCCTATCGAGAGCCGTCACGTCGTGAAGAATTTTTGGAGGAACTCGGCAAAGACGTTTTCAGTCTTAAATTCCCTTATAAACCAGAACACCCCGTTATCAGCGCACTTGCCGGAGGCGAACATCTATCGTTAATCTCGCCGGAACAGGTCGCCTCGTTCAGCCAGAGCCTTGCCGAGATTGTCGGATGTTTACTGGACTTCTTCAAAGTGCCGAGGCTGGACGTTTTCCCGCTCAGGGCGAAAGGAGAACTGCTTGGCGCGCTCGTTACAATCGGAGGAAATCTGGAGGTTGCCAGCCCGAAAACGATAGAGCCTTTTACCGACCAGGGCGCCGAGGTTCTACATATCGCGAGAATACTTCGCAAACTCCGACAGGCGAATGCGCTTTACAACGACGTTTTCCAGTATGTCGATTACGGAATCTTTCTCGTAGATGCCAACCTAAAACTGTTATCGTTCAACAGGGTTATGGAACAATTCTACGGATTATCGACCGAGGATATCGGCAAGCAGCTTACGGAGGTTTTACCCTACATCAATAAATTTGGGCACGAGAGTAACTACACGAACGTGTTCCGCACAGGGCGGAGCATTACTACGCAGGAAACCAGTTTTATCCGAGAGACCGAACGGCGGTTTGTCCGCACGAAACTCGTGCCGATATTCGGCGCGGGCGAAGGAGTCCAGCGGGTAATGACCATAATCGAGGATATCACCGAACAACGGGAACTCGCCGAGGAATTGCGAGAGACTATGCGCGAGCTCGAGGTTCAAGCATCGACGGACGGCCTGACCGGGCTGTATAATTACCGCTATTTCTCCGAGGCGCTGCCGAAAGCTATAGAGATGGCCAGAAACGCCGGCGCACCGCTGAGTCTCGTGGTGCTCGACCTCGACAATCTCAAGGAATACAACGACCTCGGCGGGCACCACTACGGCGACAATCTGCTCAGAGTGGTTGCGGAGATACTCAAGGAACACGAATCGCCGGGGGACACTATTGCGCGTTACGGCGGCGACGAGTTCGTGATGATACTTCGCAACACCGACCTGACGAGAGCCGAAAACCGCGCCGAGCTTGTCCGGTCGAACATAGTGGCGTATCCGTTTCAGGACGAGGAACACCTGACCGGCGGCAATGTAACCGCGAGTTTCGGTATCGCGGAGCTTACCGCCGAGGTCGCCGACGCCGACGATTTGATGCGCCGCGCCGATAGGGCGCTATATAGGGCAAAAGAAGAGGGCAAAAACAGGGTGTGTATATGGGAAAATAGGTATTAGGTTATAGGCCCGGGGTTCTCGATGGTGCTTAATTAGAATAATGCTCGACGATGAACTAGGCACGTATCGAACACGCTCGAACCTACATATTTTAGAACCCGGCGGATAATATCACATCCGGCGTCTATTTCGCCAGAATCAAAGAAACGAACGCGGCGAGGAAGATAATACTATATAGACAACGATAAGGGCGCATCCATATCGCCCATCCACGAACGGAATTAGACCGCTATGAGCAATAAAATGACAGTTTTAATTATCGGCAGCGGCGCGCGGGAACACACTATCTCCTGTGCGTACGAAAAAAGCCCACAGGTCGAAAAAATAATCGTCGCCCCCGGTAACGATTTTATAAAATACCACAGGCAAAAAGAGGTTCTGACCGACAATCGATGCGGGCTTAAAGACCCCGAATCTATCCTCGATATCGCGAGAAAATATAAACCCGATATTGTCGATGTAGCTCAGGACGACGCGCTGGCGTTGGGAACTGTAGATTTGCTGACCGAAAACGGATTCCGGGTTTTCGGTGCGACAAGAAAGGCGTCGCGAATCGAATGGGATAAAAGATGGTCGCGCGAATTTATGCGCAAATACGATATTCCCGCGCCGGGATTCCGGTATTTCGACTCCGAAAAAGGTGCGGAAGAATATGCCGAATCGCTATACGATAACGAACCCGGAAAGCTCGTTTTTGTGAAAGCTTCGGGGCTCTGCGCAGGCAAAGGCGCTCTCAAAGCGACAAACGTCGTCGAGGCTATCGAAAAAATCAAACAAATGAAAAAATTCGGCGAGGCAGGGAGAGTATTCCTTATCGAGGACGGCCTTCGCGGCGAAGAGTTCTCGGTTTATGCGATTAGTGACGGCAACGCCTACTATATTTTCAAATCGGCTCAGGACAACAAGACCGTTTCAAATTTCGACGAGGGTGCGCAAACCGGCGGAATGGGCGCTATCTCACCCGCGATTGTTACCCGGAATATAGCTACCGAGGTCGAGGACAGACTTATATCGAAGGCTATCGAGGGCATGGATAAAGAGGGGGCGCCTTATAGTGGTATTCTCTACCTCGGCGGAGTCGTCGTCGATGGCCGACCGATGAATATCGAATACAACGCGCGGTGGGGCGACCCTGAATGCCAGGTCGTTCTTCCCGGAGTCGAGACGGATTATGTCGATATCGTTACGGCAGTTATCGAAAATAGGCTCGGAGAGGTCGATATTCGCGAGGATGACAAGGCGAGAGTGTGCGTTGTCGGCGCATCGAGAGGTTACCCCGGCGATTATTCCGATGTCAAGGGTAAAAGGATTTTCGGTCTCGAAGAGGCTATGAATATGGAAGGCGTAACCATATACGGCGCGGGAGTCGCTGTCGATGGCACGAATTTTTACGCGAACGGCGGGCGTCTATTCAGTGTCGTCGCCGAAGGGGCGGATATTCTAGAAGCGAAACGCAAGGCGTATTGCGCAATCGCTCACGTGAATATCGAGGGCAATAATTTGCACTATCGAACGGATATCGGCTGGCGGGATGTCGAGAGATACCTGAAAAGCGTCTCGTAGGAGCGCGTTTATTTCGCATCCCGCAATCCTCAATCATAAATTATCATCTACCACCCTCTCGCTTCGGCCTCTTCTACAAAAGCAGTAAATCCCTGTTTATCGGTTCCGGCGCCTTCGTATGTTCTGAGTCCCAGCGTCCGCAAAAACTCCTTGAACCGCTCATCGGTGATACCGAAATAAAGCGCGAACTCATCGACCTGCACCTGCGAAATGTCGGTCAGCCATGAGAACGAAACCACTTCGACCTCGTCGTAGAACGTGTCCCACGCATCGAAAACCTCGCGGACAAACTCCGCCTGTTTCGCCTCGGAGCTGTTGCACGAGTCGCTTGTCGGGTAACCCGCTTCGAGGAAAAAAATCGGTTTTGCTGGATAAATCGCAACGATTTCCTCGAAATCGTCGTGGACGACATCGGGGTCCTTGACCGTGAAATCGCCGTTAAGTGGATAGTAGGTTACGAGAACGACATCGGCGGCAGCATTCAGGTTCTCGAGATTCGACCGTGAGTAGTCGGTCAAGCCGTAGAAAGTCGCTTTTACTCCGATATCGAGATTTTCTCGAAGCGATTCCGCGTGCGCCTTTGTCGCGATAAAGAACTCCTCGTATTCCGCCCAGCGGGACGGTTCGAGACCGAGATAGATATCGACCTCGTTCCCGATAGCGAGAGAGACCAGTTCGACGTCCGGGATTTGCGAAAACGCGTAATCGAGCATCGCGCAGTATCGCGCGATTACGAGCGAATCGTTAAACGGTAGGCCGGTCAAATCCGCTGGTATCCGCTTGTTGTTCGAGTCGAGAGGATTGATACTGAGCGCGACATTCAAATCCCGTGCGGGATAATACATGTTCGCAACCGTAAGTATCAGCGGGTCGTAGACCTCCGGCGCCGTTTCAATCATATCCCACTGGACGGAGAGCGGAATCATCTCGATACCAGCGCCGCGCGCGATATCGACGGCGATATCGTAGTCGGTGCTTTCGGCCTCGGTGATTGCCATCCCGAGTATCCGGTCCCCCTTCATTGTGGGGCCGGAGCCGTCGCCGTTGCTGTTGTCGTCGCTCTCGGTGCCGCAGGACACGAGCAGAACCGAACATATAATAGCCATCATAACCGCGCTTTTGCGTCCCATCGGAGCCTCGCTTTCGCTTACTAAATTGCGATTGCCGGTTTTCTCCAAGAAACCGAAGGAATCACGAGTCAGGAGCCGCTCTTTCCCGCAAAATAAAGGGAGGAGAAGGGCTTCTATCTACTATCTACTATCTACTATCTTCTTCATCGGTCTTGAATTCGTATGCCCTCAAGATATACCGAAACGAGTTCAATTCAACGGTTAATTTCCGCGCGGGGTTTTTTATAAAATCGCTTACGGATTTTTTCGAAGGCGTTATATTCGGAAAGCACTGCGGCGGCTCACAGCCTCCATCCTAAACTCTCTGTCGAACGGTCTGTGTTTTTTCGGCCCCTATAGGATATCTCCTTTTGAAAGGCAATATAATACCTTTCTCTGTGTCCGGCAAATCGGGGTAAAGTAACATTAGAACCTTAGCGCCATAAAACCTCAGCACTTTAGCACTTTAGGGCCTTTTCGTTATACCAGCCCCTTCGTCAAAAACAGCATAATAGCTTTTTGTATATGCAGTCGGTTCTCGGCCTGGTCGAAAACGACGCTGTGCGGGCCGTCCATAACCTCGTCGGTAATTTCTTTGCCGCGCTCCGCTGGAAGACAGTGCATAACAATCACGTTCTCTTTCGCGTTTTTCAAAAGCTCCGCGTTCACCTGAAACGCTTTCAGCTTTTCGGCTTTGGCGTCTGCCTGGTCTTTCTCGCCCATGCTCGCCCAGACATCGGTGTAGATAACGTCCGCGTCGGTAACCGCCTCGATGGGGTCTTCGGTGAGAGTAATTTTACTCATACCTGCTTCTTGTGCTGCTTTCAGGATTTCCTCGTCCGGTTTGCAATCGCTGGCGGTGCCTATCCGCAAATCGAGAGAAACCTTTTTCGACAGGTTCAGCCAGCTATTCGCGATATTGTTCCCGTCGCCGACATAGGCGATTGCCATATTATCCACGAAACCTTTATGCTCCATAATGGTCAGCGCGTCCCCCATTATCTGGCATGGGTGCAGCAGGTCGGTCAGTGCGTTTATCACCGGGACCGAGGAGTATTCGGCAAGTTGTTCGATTTCGGTCTGCTCGAAAGTCCGTATTACGATAAGCGACACGAACCGCGACAGCACCCGGGCGACATCGGCGACGGATTCGCGTTTGCCGAGTCCTATCTCCGCGTCGGTAATATACACCGGATGCCCGCCGAGCTCGTGTATTCCGGTATCGAAACTGACTCTGGTGCGCAGGCTCGGCTTCCGAAAGACTATAGCTACCGAGTGGTTGTCCAGTGGTTTCGGCGAGTCGCCCCAGCTCGACATGTGCTTTATCACCTTTGCGCTCGCCAAAATATCCTTGACTTCCTGTGTTATTAGGGAATCTATTGTAAGGAAATCGCGTTTCATCGTAACCCCTTTATAAGATGTAATTTCTTTATGACAGATTAGTTATTATTTTATGATACTGTGTCGTTTTTTTGACGAAGCTGCGGAGTTTTCAATCTTATGCTAACCTAAATAATATCGAACCACGAACAACGCTCTTTCTAACCGCTTATAAGCCTGTCGCGGATTTCCCTGTATCTGGCGATTGTCTCTGCGACGATGTCTTCAGGGAGGGTCGGCGGTTCACCATCGCCGTTGAATCCGACGCTCGTTAGCCAGTCTCGGACGAACTGTTTATCGAAACTGTTCTGCGGACGACCGGGCTCGTATTCATCGACATCCCAGAAACGGCTGCTGTCTGGCGACAGCATCTCATCGATAACCGACAGCTTCCCGTCGATATAGCCGAATTCGAACTTCGTATCGGATATTATAACCCCCCTCGATATGGCGTAATTCGCGGCGGCAGAGTATATCCTAAGTGTTAAATCGCGGAGTGTCTCCGCCAATTCCGGGTCGACTATTTTAGTTAGCCGGTCGAAACTGATATTCTCGTCGTGGGTGCCCTGCTCCGCTTTGGTCGCGGGCGTAAATATCGGCTCCGGGAGTTTCTCCGATTCTCGGAGTCCATCGGGGAGTTTGATTCCGCATACAGTTCCGAGCCTTTTGTATTCGCGCCATCCACTGCCGGCGAGATAACCGCGAGCCACACATTCGACATCGATTCGCTCCGCTTTCATGCAAAGCATCGACCGGCCCTCGATTTGTTCCCGGTATCGCTTTAACTCGTCCGGGAAATCGGCGATATCCGCCGATATCAGGTGATTCGGGATAATCTCCTTAGTCCGGTCGAACCAGAAGACGCTCATCTCGGTTAAGACGCGCCCTCGTCCGGGGATACCGTTCGGCAGAATACAGTCGTAGGCGCTGAGCCGGTCCGTGGCCACCAGCAAAAGTCGGTCGTCGAGGTCATAAACATCGCGCACCTTGCCCGAAAAATCGGGTGGCCGGCCAAGGTTGGTTCCAAGTATTTCTGGATATTCGATTTCCATTTTTTAACCCCCTATTTATTCCTTTTCGACAACGCGCACACACCTGTGGGTATCGTTCGCTGAAAGACCACGCTCTTATCGAACGTAAATATCGAAATGTAAAATTACACAATCCCCATTATAGAAGAGAACACCGGAGCATAAAATATGGAGCCACTCGATTTCTTCATCGTCATTTCGCATTTTAATCTTCGATTTTTAATGTCCCTCCGCCGCTGGCGCGAGGGTGAGGTCCCGGTGGAGTCGGGAATCCGTGCGTCCGTTATAATGTATTCAATCATCCTTATGAGGACAATGCACGGAGCGTGCCAGCGGGTTTGTCCGGTAACCCGTAGTTTACGTTACTCTCTGAAATATGGCAACAGTTTCTCCATTTTACTCGGATGGCGTAGTTTCGATAACGCTTTCATCTCTATCTGCCTGATTCTCTCGCGCGACAGGTCGAATATCTGGCCGATTTCCTCGAGCGTCCGCGGCATATTATCCTCGAGACCGAACCGGAGCGTGATTACCCTTTGTTCTTTGGGGGTCAGCGTTTCGAGGACCCGTTTTAGTTCTGATTGGAGCATCGTCAGGTTGGCGGTGTTCATCGGCGATGTCGTGCTTTCATCCGCTATAATATCCTCCAGTGTCCTGCTGTCGTCGTCGCCGAGCGACTTGTTCAACGAAACCTGACTGGTGAAAAAACGGCGCATCTTGCTCGTTCTTCCGGGTTCGACATCTATCGCTTCGGATACCTCGAATGGTGTCGGTTCGCGCCCGAGTTTCTGCGACAGTTCCTGTGCGATTCTGGCATAGCGACGAATCCACTGCACGAGATATGTCGGCAATTTTACGACATGCGACTGCTCGGCCAGCGTTCTGAGCATCGCTTGACGTATCCACCATATCGCGTATGTCCCGAGTTTAAATCCGCGCCTCGGGTCGAACCGCTCGACCGCCTTGATAAGCGCGGTGTTGCCCTCCTGGATTAGGTCTAAAAATTCTACCCCCTGATTCGTGTAGTTTTTGGCTATATTGATAACCAGTCTGACGTTGGCCTCGACCAGCAATCTTTTGCACTCCTCGTATGTTTCCCATTCCTTTTCCGAGGCCTCGATTAGCTCCACGAGTTCTTCGAGAGAAATAAGACTCGTTTCTTCGAGGCACTTTTTTATACGGTGTTCGCGTTTCCGCTGGATAGTCGCTTCGTTGATTAGCGAAACCGTAACCTTCAGCTTCTTGGCCACCTTAACGGAGGTGGTCTGGCCTTTCAATATCGCGTCGGTCTCTTTTCTGAGTTTATCGGGGTCTAATTTCGCGGCTTCCGCGATATTATCCAACCTGTCGTCGAGCCTCTCGACACAATCGACTATTTTATTAAACAGCGGTTTGACCATTTCTAGCGCTCGGGAACACAATTCGAGTTGCCCGACATTGGCTTTAACCGTTTTGTGTAATTTTTCGAGTTTTTCTTTATTGGTTTTCGAGGTTCGTTTCAGAGTCCGGTTTTTGCGGATAAGTTCGCGTATTTTTTCGAGATTATCCTCGATTTTAGATAGTATTTGGAGAGCGTCTACGCGCTTCTCGTCGGTTGTTGCCAGAGGGTCGCCGACGGTTACTTTTGTGAACTCGTCCAACGGGAGTTCCCTGGTTTTCACCATTTTCCCTATCCGAACAAGAAGCGCTATAGACATCGTGTTCGCTGGGATAATGTCCCTTATCTTATGGAGCGCTTCTTCCATCTCGGTAGCGACCTTAATCTCGCGTTCTTTACCGAGTATCTCGACCCGGCCGACCTCTTTGATATACAACCATAGCGGGTCGTCTTTTCGCAAATGCCTTGGGTGTTCCTCTCTCTGAAATCCGATAACGGTTATGCCGTTTGCTGAAAGGAAATCGATAATATCCTCCGGACATATTTCCCCTTCGGTTTCCTCGATAAACCGTTCCACTTCCGGGAAGGAAATCGATTGCTTTTCGCCAATCGATTCCTGGAATTTTTCGAGAGTTTCGTATTTTTCCTGTTCGGTCACTTTGGTTCTCGTCCTTTTTTAAGGTTCTTTATTGGAAAGATTGCCCAATTCGCGCGCTAATTTCGAAAGTTCTTCGAATATTTGTTTTTTTTCAATATCGGAGCCGGACCTTTCGGCTATATCGAGTTTTGCATTAAGCTCTCTAATTTTTCTGTCGATATTTACGCGGCGCAGTTTTAACAATAGGGCTTGTCGATGGGCTTCAACGTCCGAAGGTTCCGGTTCGAGCAGTATTTCGGATAGGAAGCTTCTCGTTCTTTCGTCGGCGATTTCCGCAAGTATCTCGGCAGGCTTTACCCCGGAAATCGCGATATCCCATAATCCCGGATAGCGAATTAGCGGGTTTTCTTCACACGGTTTCTCGCCGTTGCCACCGAGTATCGAGGCTATGAGGGCGAGTTCGAGTCTGGCGTCCGCTGGTAGTTCGTCGTTCTCTTTCGTCGTTTCGCCTGTATTTGTTTTGTATCGTTGTTTACGATATTCCTTTTTAAGTTGTTCTCGTAGGCTTTCTTCCGAGGTTCCGAGGCGGCCTGCAAGGTCCCTGATATACATATTTTTCGCCATCCCGTCGGTAATCGCCGCCAGCGGTATAGCCATAACCTCCACAACTGCGTATGCACCGGAAACACCCGCGGAATCCGTTTTTCCCCACGATATATTGTATAACCAATCGAACCATCCTGTAGCCGAATCGATTTTTTCGAGCAATTTATCGGGGCCTTCGGTCATCACAAAAGAGTCCGGGTCCTCTCTTTCGGGCAGCCGGACGATAAAAACATCGAGGCCCGCGCCGATTAGTATATCTATCGAGCGTAAAGTCGCGCGGTATCCGGCCTCGTCACCATCGAACAGAACGACCGTTTTCGGTGCATAGCGCGCCAGTATCGAAGCCTGATTCGGAGTCAGCGCTGTTCCGCAGGTTGCCACGACGTTTTCGATACCCTTTTCCGCCAGGGCGAGAACATCGAAATAGCCCTCGACAAGAATCGACTTCCCGGCGCTGCGGATAGCGGTTCTCGCCTGCGGAAGACCGTAAAGCAAAACAGATTTATGGTAAATATCGTTATCGGCGCTGTTAATATATTTGGGGCCTGTCCGCGAATCGTTTTCTTTTATTCTCCTGTGTGCGAACCCTACAACAACACCGCTGGAGCGTTCGATAGGAAAGACCAGAGCGTCTCTTATTGTAGCGAAAAAGGTTCCGTCGTTCGTAGCGCGGGAAATAAGTCCGATTTTGATAAACGGCTCGATTTCTCTTTTTGCTTTTTCGACCGAATTCGGTAGATGTAACTGGTTAGCGGGTGCCCAGCCGAGTTTGAAATTCTCGCGGGTTGATTTGCTGATTCCTCTCGATTTCAGGTATTCTCGTGCCTCTTTACCAATATCCGCTGCGAGAGCTTTCTGAAAAAACTGCGCTGCGAATTCGGCGGCCTTCGTAAGGCCTTGTGTGTCTTCGCCTTTCTCCTTAAGGCGCGGTATTTCCAATCCGGCCTCGCGGGCGAGGAATTCGACGGCTTGATAGAAAGAAAAACCCTCTTTTTCCATCAAAAAATTAAATATACTTCCGCCGGCGTGGCAGCCAAAACAGTAGTATAGGCCCCTTTCTGGGTCGACCGTAAAGCTCGGCGTTTTTTCCTGATGAAAAGGGCATAAGCCGACCAGCGACTTTCCGCGCTGTCTTAGCGTGGTATATCTCCCTATTATCGCGGCGACATCGGTCGCGGCGAGCACTTTATCCACAAATCCCGATGGGAATCGACCGTTACTCATCGCTGTAAATCCTGATAGCGTTCGTTGGGCAGGCCTCGACAGCCTCTTTGCAGGAACTCAGTTCGGCGCATTTCCCCGGGTCTATCGCCACCGCGATATCGTCCACGATGTCGAAAACCTCTGGGCAAATATCTTTACATACTTCGCAACCGATACATAAATCGGGGTCGACCTCGACTCTCATTTTACTCCTCGCAAGCAGGTCTTATAAAAACGGTAGAACCGCATAAACGCACATACCAACGACGTTCCACGTATTAAGATGAGTTCTTAATTTTACTAATATATAACGCATTGTTTTGTTAGTAAAGGGGAAAAAACGGAGGAGTTTCCAAAAAATTATAATATTAGTGGGATTTTCAATCGATAGTAGATAGAATGCAGCTATATATTCTCGGGGCGAATGAGCCTGTCGATGTATGTTTTGTGGAAATTTTCCCTGTAGCTTTCGAAGGTTCCGTTTAAAATCGCGTTTCTTATCTCATCCATAAACTGTTTATAAAAGTGGATTGTGTGGATTGTGGCGAGACGCATCGAAGTTACCTCTCCGGCGTTGAAAAGATGTCTTAATAAAGCGCGTGAATAATGTTTGCAGGTATAACAATCGCAGTCTGGGTCGATAGGTTTTTGGTCGTCGGCGAAATAAGCCGCTTTGAGCGCTAATTTTCCGCGTCGAGTGAAGACTGTCCCCTTTCGAGAGTTCCGGGTAGGCATAACGCAATCGAACATATCGACGCCGCGGGCTACGGCCTCTACGATATCTGCCGGTGTGCCGATACCCATCATATATCGCGGTTTATCGTCGGGTAGGCCCGGGATACACGCTTCGAGCGCCGGCCACATCAGCGATTTCGGTTCCCCCACAGAAAGGCCGCCGATACTGTATCCGGGGAAATTCAATTTTACCATTTCTGCGGTAGAATATTCCCGAAGACCTACATCGACACCCCCCTGAATAATGCCAAAAATCGCTGGAGCGGTATCCGCGTCAGAATCGGTCTCGACTCGCCGGGTCCATTCTTCTTTACTCTTTTTAGCCCATTTCAGGGTGAGGGCGACGGATTGTTCTATTTCTGCGTCGGATGCCGGATAGCCGAGGCATTCATCGAAAGCCATAATAATATCGGGGCGCATCCTGTATTGGATTTCGACCGCGCGTTCCGGCGAAAAAAAGTGATAACTACCGTCGATGTGGCTCTGGAATCGGACTCCGTCCTCTTTAACCTTCGTAAGACCGGTCATAGAGAATATCTGAAAACCGCCGCTGTCTGTCAATATACCTCTTTTCCAGCCGGTGAAATTGTGGAGTCCTCCGAAATTTTCGATAAGCTCGACTCCTGGACGAAGGTATAAATGATACATATTATTGAGAATTATCCGATAGTCCTCGTTCTCGAGGTCGCGGTTCTCGAGTGTTTTAACGGTGCCCTGCGTTCCGACTGGCATAAAAACCGGCGTTTGTATTTCGGCATGAGGTGTTCGCAGAACTCCTGCGCGGGCGTTACCGTCGGTATCGGTCAGCTCGAATTCTATCATTGGGAAACCGTCCATGCAATTTGCCGGAAAATGCCGTAAGTTACCGATTAGAATAAAAACGAAATATAGTATGTCGAACATAAAGCATATATAGGCGCTGTCAATATGCATTTAAGAG
>QNEE01000022.1 GCA_003645085.1 bacterium
CAGTATATCGGAGGCACCGGTAATACAACGTTCTACATATTAGAGATTAAGGATTCGGCGGTCGAATTGGAAGCCGGAGCAAATAATGTGAATTGGGACAACAAGATTATTATGACAGAAACCAGCGGCGACGCGAAACTTATCCTCCCGGCGGCTGACGGCGGCGAACCGAATATTATCGATTCATCGCCGTAAAATCCGCCCGTTTTCCATCGGTTATATCTTCCTTATAATGCGCATAAGATAATTTAGTCGGCCACTTTAGTGGCTTTGCCGAGAGAGAGCGATTTCAATCGCTTTTATGAGGGATTGCGGTTTTTCAGGAGTTATGACCTATTTTTATTCCCACACGACAACCTGTTCACCCGTATTCACCTATTTTTTCAGGGAACTTCTTTCAAAAACCTCACTTGCATTAACCGGCGGATATATCTAAATTACACTCATAATGAAGGGTTTCAAGGTTCATTCGGCATACAAACCGACCGGCGACCAGCCCGAGGCGATAAACAAACTTGTCGAGAGGATAAAAGCCGGGGAGAAGTATAATACCCTGTTGGGGGTAACCGGCTCCGGTAAAACGTTCACAATCGCCAATGTTGTCGAAAGGGTTCAAAAACCGACGTTGGTGATTTCGCACAACAAGACATTAGCGGCGCAGCTTTTCGGGGAGTTCTCGCAGTTTTTCCCGCAGAACGCGGTCGAGTATTTTATTAGTTATTACGACTATTACCAGCCGGAGGCTTATATCCCCCAATCGGATACATATATCGAGAAGGACGCGGATATCAACGAGGATATCGACCGGCTTCGCCTGCGCGCCACTACTCACCTTATGGACCGGAGTGATGTGTTAATCGTTTCCTCGGTAAGCTGTATATTCGGTCTCGGAAATCCGGAGGACTATGCTTTCCTTATGGTTCAGGCGAATGTCGGCGGAAGGACGTCGATACAGGGTTTCGCAAGGCGGCTTGTGGATATTCATTACGTTCGCAACGAGTTCGAACTGGACAGGGGCACTTTCCGTATTCGCGGCGACGTTTTAGAGGTGTTTCCGGCTTACGAACGCGACCTCATACGCATAGAGTTTTTCGGCGATGAAATCGAACGAATAGTAACCGCCGATATCCTTACAGGAGAGATAAAACAGGAGTTAGAGCAGGTTAGTATCTATCCGGCGAAACATTTTGTTACAACTACAGATAAAATGAAACGGGCGGTTAAAAGCATAAGAGCGGAACTCGAGGACCGCCTCGCAGAATTGCGCGCCGCCGGCAAGCTCCTCGAAGCGCAAAGGCTCGAACAACGCACCCTTTTCGATATCGAGATGATGCTCGAGGTCGGCTATGTCAACGGTATCGAGAACTACTCCCGTCACCTGGCTGGTCGCCCGCCGGGGAGCCGCCCCTGGTGTTTACTCGATTATTTCCCGAAGGACTTTTTGGTGGTTATCGACGAGTCGCACGCGACATTGCCGCAGATTCGGGCTATGTTCAACGGCGACCGCAGCCGCAAGGAAACGCTTGTGGAATACGGTTTCCGGCTGCCATCGGCGCTGGATAATCGACCGCTTAGATTCGAGGAGTTCCTCGAAATCGCACCGCAACTGCTTTTCGTAAGCGCGACCCCCGCGAATTGGGAAATAGAAAAATCCGGAGGTGTAGTCGAGCAATTGGTCAGGCCGACCGGCCTTATCGACCCCGAGATAGAGGTTCGAAGCACAAAAGGGCAGATAGAAAACCTGTTAGGCGAACTCCGCAGGATTGTCGATAGGGGAGAGCGCGCGCTCGTTACGACGCTGACGAAAAAGATGGCGGAGAGTCTCTCCGATTATCTTTCAGATTTCAATCTCCGTGTGAGGTATTTACATAGCGATATCGACGCACTCGACCGAGTAGAACTCATTAGAGACCTTAGACTTGGGAATTTTGATATATTAGTCGGTGTGAATTTATTGCGGGAAGGCCTCGATTTACCAGAAGTTACGCTTGTCGCTATTTTGGATGCCGATAAGGAGGGATTCCTTCGAAGTGAAACCTCTCTCGTTCAAACCGCCGGTAGAGCCGCACGGAACGTTGCAGGGAAGGTTCTGCTCTACGCCGACAGGATAACCGACAGTATGGCAAGGGCGATTAGTGAAACAGAAAGACGCCGCGAAGCCCAGACGAAGTTCAATAAAATACATGGGATTACGCCAAGAACGATTATCAAAAGCGTCGAGGATGTTCTTGCAACGACCGGTATCGCGGATGCGAAAAAGAGCGAGCAAAAACCGGAACCGGAAAAACCGGAATATCTCAAATCCCTTCCAATAGAGGCTAAAATAGATGAACTGGAACGTATGATGGAATCGGCGGCGAAAAACCTGGAATTCGAACAGGCGGCGTTTTTCCGCGACGAGATACGGGAACTCGAAAAAGCACTCCCGCCCTCGCGAAAAAAGGAGCGCAAGAAAGGTTTCGTTAAATATAGTGGAAAGAAAATCACAAGATTCTATTAATCGGACTCGCGTTTTGCGCCTTATCATTGTAACCGCGGTATACCTTATTGCAGCGGTGTTGTCCTACGGTTTGACTCATTACCCGGGGTTGGTCGCAGAACGTTATGGAATAATCCATATGGTTAGCGGCGAAGCGCATAATCCGTTTGTCCGCAGGGCATTGGTGCCTTTTTTAGTCAGGATTACGCATTCCGTCCTTCCCCGGTCTATCAAGGATTCAATTAATAGTCGCGCCGAAAATTATATCGGGACGAGCGGTATCCGCGAAAGCTACGACGAACCAGAATCTGAGCAACGGTTCGACACTATGGAAGGTAAATGGAGTATCGCGATAGTTGCGATAGCGTTTATTGTGCTAAGCCTTTTCGGCTTTCTGTTTGCGCTGAGAAAGGCGCTTATAATATTCTATCACCCGCCGCCCTTAATCGCGGACTTCTTTCCGCTACTGGTATTGGTGTTCTTGCCGGTTTTCGCAAATTTCAGTAACTTTATTTACGATTATGCCAATCTATTCCTGTTCACTATTTGCCTTATATTTATGTTCGGGGAGAAATGGCTATTATATTACATTTTCCTGTGTCTTGCCGTATTGAATAAAGAAACGGCGATACTCCTTCCCGCTGTTTTCGCGGTTTATTATCTCGGCCGTATGGAAAAGAAACGCTATCTAACACATGTAATTTTGCAGTTCGCGGTCGGCATCGGCCTGATAGGGATTTTGATTTTGATATTCAGAAACAACCCCGGCGGCGTTGCGGAATTTCATATCGGGTATAACCTGATATACCTTTCGGATATAAAAAATCTGTTCCTGTTCGAGTCTTTCAGGACTTGTCCTCTCGCGCCGGGCGGGCTTAAGGTCTATCGTCCTGTGGGATGCAATCTGCCGTTCTGGGGGATAATTATCGCATTCGTTGCTTTCGGCTGGCGAAAATCACCGCGGTTTATCAGGATAGCGTTGCCTGTTGTCGCAATTCCGCTTCTTGCGGCTATGCCGTTTTTCGGATTGGTTAATGAAATACGCGCGGTCTATGAGGCTCTTCCGCTAATATTATTACTATTATATTCGACTGCGGATAGAATCTGGCAAATAAGCGCGCGAAATCCGGCTGTCACGCTCCGTGCTACGCCCTCATAAGGATTATCGAATACATTAATATCGGGCGCACGGATTCCCTTCCACCACCCATCGGCTGTCACGTCTTATGCTATGTCCTTCGGACGCATAAGCCGCGCCAGCCTCCCCACTCTCGCGCCAGCCGGTATAGGCCTCGGAGTGTTGTTCGTTTGTGTTTCCGTCATTTCTGTGCAACTGAAAGAAGCGTTGTGCGAAGGAAGGTTACTTTTGTATTGCCACTTGGAAATGGCAGGCTAATCGACGACGACTTCGGGATAGAGATATTTTTTGGGGTCTACCGGTTTGCCGGAGATACGAACCTCATAATGCAGGTGAACGCCGGTAGTATAGCCTGAATTTCCGCAGGTGCCGATTATATCGCCGCGCTTGACGCGTTGTCCCGGTGTAACCTTGATATCATCCAGATGAGCATAACGTGTCTCATAATATATATGGTCGATACGGATAGTCTTGCCGTAGCCGTGATACCAGCCTGCGAACCTCACTCGCCCGTCCGCTGTGGCGCGAACCGGAGTCCCTTTTCTGGCGCAAATATCTATACCCTCGTGCATCTTCCATACGCCCGTGAACGGGTCGAGCCTTTTCCCAAAACCGGAGCTAACATATCCGTGCATCGGCCAGATAGTCGGTGTGTGAACGAACAATTTCCGCTTATTCTCGAAATGCTCATAGACATCGGCGAGAGCTTCGGTTTCCCGGCGAGTGGCGAGAAGCAGGGAATCGAGTTTTCTATCGATATCCCCCGCTTTGGAGACGATAAGGGGTTCGTTTGGGTCGTAGTCGAGTTGCGGCCCGCCTATACCGTAGGCCAAATCTTCCGGTCGAATAGATGGAAGGTCGGCCATATCGCGGACCTGATTGGTTAACTCGACTACATAACCGACTATATTTTCCAGCGATTCGGCTCGGGCCTCGGCAAAATCGAGCCTCCTGGATAGTCTGGCGTTCGACCGCACCAGGTCGCTTTTACGATACCAGGCGACGCCGAAATAGATATTCAGCCCCAATGCCGCGAGGTTGATTATTACAAATGCCGCGACGCAAAAAAGAGCCAATTTGAGCCGCGAACCCTCGACCCTGATTTGTTTGACGTCGCCTCCGCGAGGAGGTATTAATTGAATGCTATACTTATCCATAATAAAATTATTTTTATAATAATAATCCTACCTCGATATAATGCAAGCACTTTTTGATGAATGTCGTAGGTTAAAAAGAACAACCTTTTCTGCACCAAATTAAAACCGCATTTTGATGTTTATGTTAAAGCGGCATAAAAAAGCCCGACCGGCTGGTCGGGCTTTTTTTGCTTTGTTGAAATGACCTATCGTTCTTCCTCTTCCGGTATAACCTGTTGCTCGATAAAGTCGATAGTCGAACGGACTACCTCCTCGACCTGTCCTTCGTCGTTGTTCATTAAATAAAGCGGGAACATAAAGCAGGCCGTCCGAAAACTCGGCGTTACATAACGAACAGCTACTGGGCCGAGATTATAATTGGTTGAGTCGCTCGGAGATGCTGTTTCGGAAATACCGAAATGATATAGTATCTGCGTATAGGGGCTTCCTCCGTAGGCCGGTCCTCTCGCGCCGATACGATTAACTCTCCGAATAGCGGTAGCGCCGCCCGGAGTCTTACTCGAATCTACCGTTAATTCGGGATAACCGGGTATCTGCGTGTTGGGTATTCCGTATGCAAATATCTGGCTGCCCGAGCCGGAATAATCCTCATCTATACCGAAATAGTCGTATGACGGAAGTTCATCCCAGCTTTCAAGTTCCTCGGAGAGCATAAACCGGCCATCCAGAACTATTCTCCCGCCGACTTTAACGTATAGCATTAACTCCTGGAGAAAAGAAGACTGGATTTTGAAGAAATAATCCTGGTCGAGAACCCAGAGTATACTATAATCCGCCAGTTCTGTGCGAGGTATTTCCAGCTCGTCGTAACCGGTGTTTTCCCTTCTGTAACCGTAAATCAAACCTTCCGATTGCATCTCCGCGAAAATAGGTTCGTAGAAAGCCCAGACCGTATCCTGGTGGATATACCCCGCGATGTCGTTCTGGTCCACGATAAAGACTTTATGGTGGAATGTTCGGTCCGCGTATGCCTGTCTGACCGTCGAGTCGGATATATCGAATACCGGCTGGGCGAGTGTAATAACCGCGCTATCGGCGGCGCCGGCGTAAAAAGCGTCGTCGCGAACCTGGACGATAAACAGGTAATCACCGCTTCCCGGTATTACCCCTCGCAAGGCCGTGTTGGTATTTCGTATCCAGCCGTCGGTCGAATCGAAACCCGAGTTGGGGCCGCCGAGTGTATCCTCGAGTAACGACGAGATAAGCGTGTCTCCACCTTCGGTACCGTCCCACTCCAGCAAAACCCAGTAGTATTCGAGAATAATCGAGTTATCGGGGTCGGTAGCTTTCCAACCTATTTTGATACCGTCCCAGCTGTAGGTCGTATCCCTGAGAATCCAGAACTCCTTGTCTTCGAGCGAGTCGGTAGTAATTTCGCACGAATCGGGAGGAAGATTGGTTCGATAGTAAGTAGCGCACACGAGTTCAGAGAAGCTCGAGTCGATATCTACCGCTCGCACGCAGAAAAAATGCTCGGTTGTGCTATCCTGCTCCAGAAGCGATAGAAAAACAGTATCGCAGGTCTGTTCCGTGTGAACCCATCGGACTTTATTGCCGTCTATAGTGGTCAAATATTCGACATCTTGCAGTAGAGAGGGGTTCTCTTTATAGGTCTTATAAAGCAAGGAATCGATTCCCTTTCCATTTCTCTCCTTGGGGAGGTCGATATGCTCGTATTCATATACCTTGCCATCGGTATCGAACCCGGTCCAGCATATAATCGGTGCCGCGCCGAGCGTGTCGCCATCGCACGGGTGATTGTAAAGATTTATAACCGGGTCGATATTAGGCTCCATCTCGTCCTTATATCCACAACTGCCTACTATGCCGATAACTACGAGTAGCGCGGCTGGAAACAGTAAATATCCGAGCGTCCTTTTCATTGTCAACCTCCTAAAACTCCAGCCCGAGGCTGAAACGGTGGACAGTTTTGAGTTCTTGCATATCGCTGAACGCATAATCGAATTTCGCGGTCATAACTCCGATAGGAATTTTTGCGCCCGCACCGAGATTGAACCTCTCGGCATCCCAGGCGCCGAACTTATACCCGCCGCGAATAGCGAACATATCGTTAAACCAGTATTCGGTGCCGACCTGAAATTTCTCGAGATTATCGTTAGGATGACTGCCCTCCCAGCCGAGAGTCAATTTGTGTGTGTCGTTGTCTATCAGTTCCGCCGCGAGACCGAAATGGAAACACATCGGTAACGGATACGGGTTCTTCAGAAGCGTAATATCCGGCCCAAAATTACAGAAATTCATCCCGATACGCAAATTATGGAAAGCTGTGCGGTAAAGCGCACCGATATCCATCGCCCAGCTGTGAGCGTGGACATCCGCATAATACTCGCCGACATATTTCCAGGTAAGGCCCACCGAAAACCGGTCGGTCATCTTCCGGGAATAGGTCAGGCCGGCGGCGAGGTCAGATGCGACGAACGTCCGGCCGGTTCCCTGTGGTCGACCGGGAGTGGTCTCTATCATCTCGCCGGTAGTCAGGCCAATAGCGCTGATGCCCATAACTCCACCGACCTGCGGAACAGGCATAACGAACGCCGCAAACTCGTGGCTTATTCCGGCAGGCCACATCGTATGCGTAAAAGTAACCTCTTTGCGGGTGAGATTCGTAAGGCCGGCCGCGTTATAATATATTGCCGAGGCGTCGTCGGCGGTCGCCAGAAATACATCGCTCATACCGACGCTCCGGGCACCTACCGGAATTTCGAGAAATTGCGCCGCTGCAGTTCCAACCTTCGCCTGACCGAAAGCGAGAATTGGCAAGAGCAACAGCGCTGCACCGATAATTGAACATCGTTTCATATAGCTCTCCATTATTTAATAATTACAAATTTCCCTAGCTGATATTCGCCGGTGTCGAGGTCCTCGACACTGAACATATATATTCCGCTCGCAATAGCCTGGTCGTTAAGATTAATCAAGTCCCAGTCTTCCGCGCCGACCATATCTTTACCGTCGCCGACAACTACGTCGCCGTCGCGTTCGATGCGACTATCCTCGTGATGAAGCTCTTTCACAAGGTCGGCGTCGAGAGTATAAATTCGGACTATACACCTCGGCGGCAGATTGGCGAACCTGATTTTGCGCGAATACTCTGTCCAGACCTGACCGACCGGAGTCTCCCAATCGAGGCCCTCGCGACCGGCGTAATTATGGTCGATTCTATATGGGTTCGGAACTACGTAAACCTCGTCGATAGCGCCTATTTTCCCCTTCGGAACCACCCATAGATAATTAGTCGTTTTCGAGGATTCGAGCGATTCCAGCTCGCGCGTCGGTTGACCGAAATCGTAAGCGGTCATAGCGATATAGATATCCGAACCGGCTCGTTGATTGGTCAGCGTATATTTATAATATTTTTCGCCGAATCTGGTCAAACTATCGGTGGGCATACCGGAGTTGGTTCCGTAAGGCTGCCGAACGAAGATGCTATCCGTAACTGTGCTGTCGACCGGGTCGATATAATAAATCGTATCTCGACATAACTCGGGTGTAACTAAACAATTACGGTAGACTTCTGCGGCTTCATCCCAGCGGGCGTCGAGACAAATCGGGAACTCGTCGGTTCGCGTTATTATACCCATTCTGGTCGTGTCGCTAGAGTCCGTAAGGTAATCGATGAAATCGACCTTGTCAAATTCTACGAACGGAGTATAATAGGATTCGAGATTGGCCTGGCCGGTGTATATGCGGAACCCCTCGAAATCCTGCAACATCGTAATCTCGTCGATATAATCCATACATATTTCCGGTTTCCAGAAGATATCTATCTTATTGTCGAACGTTTCGATTTCGAACGGTGGCCTCGGCGGTGGAACAGGCCCCTGATAATTGTTATTGTAGACGTCGCGAACCCACCCCGTAGTTTTACCTACACCGCTATATTCAAATTTACCGGGGTCCCAGCCCGAGGGGATAGAGCCCGCAGGCGGCAACATACCGACATTATTCGGGTCGAGATGGAAATCCTCCGCGACCATAACGGCGATACCGACCTGTATGGATGTATCCGGCGGGATATCGAACGGCCCGAACGAAAAAAGGAAACGGGTATCGTAGCCGCCCCATAGTTTATCGGCCAGGTCCTCGGGAGGTGGAGCGTAATCGGGATAATTCTCATCGGCGTTTTTTGTCTCTGTCTGATTGTAATCGAACTCCCTGTTACTCATAACCTGATATTTCATCTTATCCGTTTCTGGCGTGCCGTCCCAGCCGAAGTTATTTATTTGTAAATACGGTCCCCAGTCGAGGTCCTCGTTCGTGTTTGATACCCACCAGTTGAAAGAATAGGATAGGTCTTCGAGCGGTATATCTGCGACCTTCAAAACCGCGACGCCGAGCGCGCCCGTGCAGGAAAAATCGTCGAAACGGCCGTCCTCGGTCGGGTCACCATCGTTATCGGCGAGCCACGCTGTATTGACATATATGAGCGAATCCCTCTGCGCATCGTAATAAGTCTCCTCGAAACCGGTTATATCGTCCTGGGCATAATTATCGGTATTGATGTGACCGACATCGCCATCGACGTAAATACCGACGTAAACATCCCGGATAGTATCGCTGGTTTCCAGAACATTGGAGAACCAGTAGTCGATTATTATAAAGTTGCGTGCATAGTTATACGACCACGAGAGCGAACGCTGTTTGATTCCGATACCGAGCGGCCTGTGTTCCGCGTCGACATAAGTGGGATTCTTGACCGTATCGGTGAACTCGGCGGTAAAATCCTGTTCGCTAATCGCGGTAGTGTCCCAGAGGCTCGAATTCTCCTGTATCGTATCGGTTTCCTGCTCGTATCCGGGGAAAAGCTCGTTGACCTGAAACCAGCCGTCTTCCCCGACGCTGACAAGCGTGTCGCCGGCGACCACAGCGCCAACCCACAGAGCGCCTTGAAACAGGTATTCGATGCCGGAACCGCCCGGGTATTCCGCTGATGGTCTACACGTTCCGGCTTTTTCGCCTTCCTGATATATATAACAATTCAAGGGGTTGTCGTCGCCGCGCTGGCTCCCGAAAACGCCATAGTTGGTTATAGTAAAAAACAGTTGCCCGACGTTGTGGCTTTTTTCGTCCGTTGCAAGTTGCATTATAGACGGTCTGGCCCTCGGCGGTTGCTGGTTTTTAGGCGGGTTCTCTCGAGCGATAACCGCCGCAGCACAAATTAAAACCATAAGGCCGGTAGCAACGAGCAACTGAAATTTAGGTCTCATATCGACTCCTTAATATCCTTATTTTCTATTTACCATTTAATCTCGAGGCCAAACTTGATGTTGCGCGGCGCGCTCCAGTGAGACGGGTTGCTCTCGAAATCTGTGCCCTCCTCGATATCTATCGTCGACCTATCCGGTTCGCCGGTTTCGGCATAAACCTCGAGCACATTGCGGCGGTCGGTCAGGTTCATAATCCATAGAATAAACGAGTAGTCCATTCCCGCGAAGCTGAAATCCTTGTTAAATTTAAGGTCGATATTATAGTTGGCCGGTTTTCTGAGCGCGTTTTCGCGTTCCCAGTCTTTTTCTCCAGGTTCCGCAACCCAGTCTGGGTTCCTTGCTGAAGGTGTATACGGGAATCCGCTGCCATACTGAAACATAAGGTTTATGCCCCATTTATCCGGGATTTTCAGGCCGAACACGACCGGATTGTCGTCCTCGGCGACTCGGTAATCGGCGACCAGGTTTATCATATGCCGCTGGTCCCAGTCGAGCGGTAGGTCCTGCAACGGAATCGCCGATTGGTCGAAAAGCGCGTCGTAGCCGCTTCGGTCGGAACTCGATTTCCCGAACGCGAAAGAATACTGGTAGTTGGCGTTTATCATCCATCGGTTCGAGTATGCTTTCGTGATAGCGAGTTCTACGCCGCGGCTGCGGGCATAATCCACGTTCTTGTAGACCTGCTGACTCAACGGGCCAATCTGCATCGAGGTCGTATTCAGCAGGTCGTAAATATCCTTATAGTATCCCGAAAACTCGATTGTCCAATCGTCGGTAATACCATAAGCGACTCCCAATTCGTAGGTTACCGTTTTCTCGTAGTCGAGGTTTGGGTTGCCGAGCAGCCTACCCGCGCGGCTGGCCTGTGTGGGCGTCTGGTAGAAATCGTCGTAGCCCGGAAGTTGATAAAGGTGTGCGTAGCTAAAAAATAGCTTCGACCTATCGGTAATCGGATAGCTCATCCCGAGGCGCGGGCTTATTTTGCTCTGCGATTTGTATATCTCGTCGTATTCGGGCAGAACCTCCAACAAATCCTCCTCGACAGTGTCCTCGAGAACCTCGCCCGCCTGAAGGAAAACGTCGAGCCGGACGCCTATATTCGCGATAAGGCCGCCGTATTCCATTTTATCCTGTATATACCAGGCGAACTGTTTCGGGGTGCGTTCGTAAAAGCTCCGGAATACACCGTGTTCGGGATACTCATACCCGTCGGGTTCGCCGTCGTATTTGAATTCGGGGTATTGTATCTCACGCATATCCATATTGATATACTGAAATTCGACCCCGGTCTTAACCTGATTATTCTTATCTACCTGGCTCGTAAGGTCGGCTTTTGCCATAAGAACGTTCGACCTTCTTTTGTGCCAGACCGCCCATCTGTCGTAACCGCGGTCAAGAAATTGGTCGGTGTCGTCCCACTGACCGTTACCGTTCACATCGATATAAGGTTCCCAACTCTGGCGTTTGCCGTCGGGGCCATCGTATTTCCCGTTGCCGTTTAAATCGATAAACGCTTCACCTTCCTCGCCGACGTCGTATATACCGTTGCCGTTAGCGTCGATAAAGTCGCAATAGTCGTTTCTGTAAGTGAAGGTCCCGTCGTGGTTGACATCCACATATTCGCCCCAGGCCGGGATATAGTCTCCGTCGTCGTGCCAGGTCGTCTCTTCGATAGCGATATGGTATTCTTCAGGAACTAACGGGTCGTTGCGGAAATAGGTCCCCCATACATATTCCCCCGTTTGCTTTACGCCGTCGCCGTTAATATCCTGCCATAAGGTGTCGTCGATAAGGACCGGTCTGCCCATAAGCAGTTCGCCATAGAATCCCATATTAAACGGCATACCGTCGCGGAACGGTTCGCCGTCGTTGAACGATTCCGGCCTGTCCATCGGGCTGGCTACCATATAGCTGTTCCAGTTTGTTTGTCGAGGCTCGAAAACGTCGTTGTCGTTGACCTCGAACCAGGGTTCCTCGCCGAGGAGCGGGGGACGTTCATCGATATAAACCGTGTCCAGATAAGCGATTTCCGTATGCGCGGCGTCTGCCCAGACCGTATCGACATAGTCGATGAGCGGTTCCCAATATTCCCAGAAATCCCACTGTCCGTTGTGGTTATAGTCCCACCATTTGACGCGAACTTGAGGAACTCCGTCTCCGTTCAGGTCGACCCAGTCGTCGAGACTTCCCCAGTAGGAGCTATCCACAGCGAAATCGCCGGGTGTCATTTCGCCGGGGGTATAATCGAGTCTGGTATGTAGATAGCCGGCGCGGATTTCATAGAACGTTTTCGGCGAGACGTTATGAACCCATTTCAGGCTGATTTGATAGCTCTGGCGTTCACCGATATGCGCAGAAGACGGCGTATATATATATTCCCAGCCAGCGTCTTTATCGAACCGTCTGTATTTAGTCCAGCTTCCGGTTCCTGTAATAGTATAGCTTATAGACGATGTCAGTCTCTGTTTTAGTTTCAACGTCGCGGTATATTCGTTATACCGCCTTTCGGGGAACAGGCCGAACCATCCGTAATCGATTCTATAGGGGGTATCGATAGGGGTATCCGTGGGCATATGGTCGTCGATATCCCACATATAGTTATATGGCAATCGTGTGTCCGTATTTTCTCCGGTTAGCGACAGGAAATAGCTGATACGCTTGTCGGTGCGGAGTTTCAAGCCGAATACCGGCAGCAGATAGGTCGAGACCGGTTCCGGGCCGGATAATGTCAACTCGAGCCGGTCGTCGTTGCGGGAGTATTTATTCAGCGCAGAAAAACCGAAATCGTCGGTCAGATAAGTCAGGCTGCCGGCAAATTTGTTCGGGTCCCCTTCACGGGTAACGATATTAATAATACCCGAGAGCGCGCCGCCGTATTCGGCATTGTAGCTTCCTGTCTGAACCGATATCTCCTGAACGCTGGAGGGCGCTATTTCGAGGCCCTGAGAACCGTAGACCGGGTCGGTTATCGGCATACCGTCGACCATATACGTAACCTCGCGGGCGCGTCCGCCGCGCGCGTGAAGCTGGCCCTCGTGTTCGACGATACCGGCCTGCATCTTGATAGCGTCGTCCACACTAACCACCGGCATGTTATCGAGTTCGTCCCTGCCGGTTCGACGCTCCGTGCCTGTAATGTCCATCCTGAATTCCTCCTCGCCGATAACGACGATAGGTTCCGAGGAAAGGACGGTATCCTCCAGCGCGAAATCAACCGTGGTAGTTACATCGACATTTACCACGACGTTAGTCACGGTAAGCGGTCTGTAGCCCGTAAAACTCGCTTTGAGATTGTAGATACCGGGGGGAACATTGAGGATGACGTATTCGCCGTCGAGGCCCGCGGCGGCTCCTGCGATAATGGTGCCGGCGTCGGATAGGACCTGAATATTAGCTCCCATCAAATCCTCGCCGGTCTTCTTGTCGGTTACAACCCCCTTGATTTTTCCCGCCGTGCCGGCCCATAGAATAGTTGAAACGGATATAATTGCAATCAGGACTATTATAAGCCCCGAGGTGCGTTTTTGCACCATCGAAACCTCCCCTGCTCTGTGTTTATAATTACGCGGTTTTGAGAAAATGCATAAATTCAGTTAATCAACTCATAATATTTATCGGCAAGGTCGGTGTCAAGGTATTTCTGATAGAGAAGTTTTCCGAAAAATTATAAAATAAGAGATTTTGAATTGGCAATAGATAGCCCGCGACTTCAGTCGTGGGATTATTTGAACGCCAATTATTTTCTAAAAGGAGCGAGTCGACAAAGTCGTCGAGCGAGTCGGTTTTGATACTGTCTGCCCTGCGGATTCCCTTCGGTTGCTGGCGTGGATGTGGAGGTGTGTCCCGGCAGGTTTTTTTACGCGCGGTTCGACAGTGCCGACAACCAATGTGTCCCACCATACGGGAGAGACTCAGAGACTCGAAGTAAATTTATCTTAAAACAAGAACGTAGAAAAAGTGGTAGAACAGGCATTTTTGCCTGTTCACTGCTGTTAAAAATAAATCGGCCCTAATCGACAGTATGTCCCGCGAATTTTCGTTCCGAAATTTCTGGAGAAAAACAAATAAGGTCGCCCATAGCGCATTTTTCCCTTGACATACGCGAACATTTTAATAAACTTCTAGTTTAACCTGCAGCGGACTGTTTTACCCGTGCGGGTTTAACATTGTTTGGATTAGAAAGGTAGAAAAATGAAAACCCCCATACCGAAAAAGGATGAAATAGTTAAGAATTGGTGGGTTATGGATGCCGAAGGCATGGTGCTCGGTCGGCTCGCCGCACGGGTTGCCCGGTTGCTTCGCGGAAAAGAAAAACCTCATTACACGCCGCATCTGGACACCGGAGACCATGTGATTGTAGTCAACGCCGGAAAGATTAAGGTTACCGGTAGGAAACTCGAAAAGAACGTCCACAAGCGTTTCAGCGGTTACCCCGGCGGACTTCGGGAACGTAACTGGGCGGATATTCTTAAGAACAAGCCTGAAAAGCTCGTCGAACACGCGGTGAAAGGTATGCTACCGAAAAACCGTCTCGGGAAAAGGCTCTTTAAGAAACTACATGTCTATGCCGGGCCAGACCATCCACATCGAGCCCAAAAACCGCAGACACTCGAAATCTAAAGAATTTATAAGGGAATGAGTATGAAAGACGCGATTTACGCAACCGGAAGAAGAAAAGAAGCCGTAGCAAGAGTTTGGGTAAAACCGGAATCCAAGAAAGAACAGATTATTAACGGCAAAGGTCCGAAGGAGTATTTTTGCCGAGACGATTTAGTTATTCACGCGACCGAACCCCTCCGGGCGGTTAATATGGAGGACGGTGTTATGGTCAGAGTCTCTGTCAAAGGCGGCGGGATTAACGGGCAGGCCGGTGCGGTGAGACTCGGAATAGCACGCGCTCTTGCCAAATACGACCCGGAATTACGCCTTACACTAAAAAAAGGGGGATTTCTAACCCGCGACGCACGTAGGGTCGAACGCAAAAAATACGGTAGACCGAAGGCACGTAAACGCTTCCAGTTCTCTAAACGATAAATATATTATTATTGATAATATCCTTATCCTGAAGATTATAAGACGGTAGGGATACGCTAATATCGGTTTTTAACAATTAACAAAGAATCACGCCGAAAACTGCCGGTGGGGTCCCGCCGGGGCGTGCCGGAATTATGGTTTTCGGCGGAAGTTTAACCCCGATAAGGAGTCTGCTATTATGATGCCATCCGTTACACTCGAGGACCTCCTCGAAGCCGGAGCACATTTCGGACATCAAACACACCGCTGGCACCCAAAGATGGAAAAATTCATTTTCGGAAGCCGCGCAGGTATCCACCTGATAGACCTCAAACAAACCCTTTATTCCTTACTCGAAGCCTACGAAGTCGTTCGCAAAAGCGTTGCCAACGGAGGGTTCGTCCTATTTGTGGGAACCAAGAAACAGGCGAAGGAGATTATTAAGGAAGAGGCCGAACGGTGCGGTATGTATTACGTCTCCGAACGATGGCCCGGCGGTATGCTAACGAATTTCAAGACCATTAGAGCCTCCGTCGATAGAATGAAAGAGATAGAAAAATCCCGCGAGGACGGCATGTTCGATAAAATTACGAAAAAAGAGATACTCGAACTGGAGAAATCCTACCAGAGGCTCGCCAAGATGCTCCTCGGCGTTAAAGAGATGGACAGACTGCCGTCGATGCTATTCGTCGTCGACGCCAAAAAGGAACTTATCGCGGTTAGAGAAGCGCGAAAACTCGGAATTCCTATAGTTGGTATTTGCGATACGAATACCGACCCCGAATTGCTCGATTATCCAATTCCCGCTAACGACGACGCGATTAAATCGATAAAACTCATTACCAAGACAATCGCCGACGCCGTTATAGACGGCCTTTCCGGCGGCCAGTTGTTAGAGCGTATCGATAAGGAAAGCCGCGCTTTTGGCCCCGAAGATAAAACCGAACCGGAAATCGAGGAAACAGACGAAGACGAAGAAACCGAGGAAGAACAAGAAGACGAAGATTAAGGTAAATTATATTAACCGATATCAAAGAAGAAAGGTAAAATAATGTCAGACATAGATGCCAAAACAGTTCAGCAATTGCGTAAGATGACAGGCGCCGGTATGATGGATTGCAAGAAAGCCCTCGTAGAGTGCGAGGGAGATATAGAGAAAGCTGTCGACCACCTCAGAAAAACCGGCCTCGCCAAAGCCGCGAAAAGAATGGGCCGCGAGGTCAACGAAGGAAGAATACACCAGTATATCCATCCCGGGGCTAAACTCGGCGTGTTACTCGAGGTCAACTGCGAAACCGATTTTGTCGCAAGAACGGACGAATTTATCGGGTTTTGCAACGACGTAGCGATGCATATCGCCGCCGAGGACCCTCTCGCCGTATCCGTTGAACAACTCGACAAGAACCTTATCGAAAAGGAAAAAGAAATATACAAAGAGCAGGCCAAAGCCACAGGGAAACCGGATAACGTTATCGAGAAAATCGTCGAAGGCAAAATGAAGAAATTTTACGACGAAACGGTTCTCCTGCGCCAGCCGTTCGTAAAAGACCCGGATAAATCGATTAGCGATATACTGAACGAGATTATCGCCAAACTCGGCGAGAATATACAAATAAATCGCTTCGCAAGATTTAAGATAGGGGAATAAGAGTCCGTTATTCGTTATGCCCTCGAATCTCAAATATAAACGCGTCCTCTTAAAAATCTCCGGCGAGGGACTACAGGGAGACGAAAATTACGGTATCAGCGATAAAAGAACCACCGAGATAGCCGAAGAGGTTTTAGAGGCCCGAAACGCGGGTGCCGAAATAGCCCTCGTCGTAGGCGGAGGGAATATTTTTCGCGGACTCTCCGGAGCGGAAATAGGTTTCGACCGCGTCGCCGGCGACTATATGGGGATGCTCGCAACGGTGATAAACGCCCTCGCTTTGCAGGTTGTCCTCGAAAAGAAAGGTATCCATACCCGCGTTTTGACCGCAATCGCGATGGAACAACTAGCCGAACCTTATATTAGAAGGCGCGCTATAAGGCATCTCGAAAAGGGAAGAGTGATAATCCTCGCAGGCGGCACCGGAAACCCGTATTTTACTACAGATACCGCAGCCGCTTTGCGCGCCGTAGAAATCGGCGCCGAGGTGGTGCTAAAAGGGACGAAGGTCGATGGAATATACTCGTCCGACCCGGTCAAAAACAAAAACGCCATATTCTACAATAAACTCTCCTATCTCGACGTTATCGACAAGGACCTCAGGATTATGGACCACACCGCCGTTACGCTATGCGCGGAAAATAAGATACCGATACATGTTTTCAATCTCTCGATAAAAGGGAATCTCGCTAAGGTTTTAAAAGGAGAAAAAATAGGAACGATTGTCAGCGGAAACAAGGGAGACTAAAATGGTAGAAGATATACTAAAAGACGCCGACGAGAGAATGAATAAGGCGGTAGAGGCTATCGCGCGCGACCTGGGCCGTCTTCGCACCGGAAAAGCTACACACGCTCTTCTCGAGGGTATCAAGGTCGATTATTACGGAACCGAGCTGCCGATAAATCAGGTTGCTTCCATCGCAATCCCGGAGGCCAGACTTCTCGTTATCCAACCCTGGGATAAAAACGCTATCGACCCGATTGTCAAAGCGATTCAGGCCTCCGAGCTTGGATTGCCACCACAATCCGACGGCAACGTTATCAGAATAGCTATCCCAGCTCTCTCCGAAGAGCGTCGGCAAGGCCTGACTAAACTTGTCGGCAAGGTCGCCGAGGAGGGCAAGATATCTATCCGCAATATCCGCCGCGACGCTATCGACACGATAAAAAAATTGCAGAACGACGGCGACATTCCCGAAGACCGCGCTAAAAAGGGTGTCGACGAAGTCCAGAAAATTACCGACAAAGCCACAGAACGCATCGACGAACTGAAGAAAAGGAAAGAGGAAGAGGTTCTTTCACTTTAAATAATAAAGTGTAATCTCGGACATTCTTCCACGGCAACGTATTGTCTGCGCTGCTTTGAATTTTCAGTTTGCACTCCTCGCTTCCGAATATAATGAATCCTGTAAAATACTCGGGTTTGCATTTTTAAGTCCGGTAATCAGGCCCACGACGACTCGAACGAACTCGTCGAGGTCTTCAGCTGTGAGCTGTTAGTGGCTTGTTGAATAATAAGTTAGACACTTTAGTGGCATCGTCGATTGTTAGCGATTTCAATCGCACTTATGGAAAATCCCGATTTTACAGGAGTCAGCCGAATACAATTTGCCGTTGACATTTATCGAGGTCGTAATTATTTTGCAAAGCTATTTAATATAACCTTTGAAAAATAGTTTTTCGGTCATATTGATAACCCATCCTTCTGGTATGTAATAGATTAAGCAAATTTTATAAATAATTACTCAATATAATAATGTCTAACCGAATGAAAAACATACTGATAATTGGTGCTTGCGGTCAGATTGGAAGCGAATTAACTCCGGTTTTACGAGAACGCTACGGCAACGAAAACGTAGTCGCGGCGGATATCAAACACCCGGAATCCGAAAAATTGCTCGAATCCGGGCCATTCGAATCACTCGATATTATGGATAAACCGTCTATCGATAAGGTTATCGAGAAATATAATATCGATACAATTTACAATATGGCCGCCATTCTCTCGGCGAAAGGGGAGAAAAACCCGCGGGCTTGTTGGGACGTCAATATCGACGGCGTCCTGAACGTTCTCCAGTGCGCGATAGATTTCGATTTGGCGAGGATTATTATGCCGTCCTCTATCGCGGTTTTCGGGCCGGATACACCACGCGAAAACACGCCCAACGACACCATTCTGCGCCCGACTACTATGTATGGCGTAACGAAGGTTTGCGGCGAACGGCTTTGCGATTACTATGTCCGCCGTTTCGGCGTCGATGTCCGTGGATTGCGTTATCCGGGCATTATCTCCGCGGAAACGCTACCCGGCGGCGGCACGACCGATTATGCCGTAGAAATATTCTACAAAGCGGTCGAATTCGGTAGATATAGTTGTTTTCTCCGAGAGGACACGCGCTTGCCGATGATGTATATGCCGGATTGTATCGAAGCGACGCTGCAACTCGCCGAAGCTGATTTCGATAACTTAATACATCATAACGACTTCAATGTCTCCGCTTTCAGTTTTACTCCAGGTGAATTAGTCGAATGTATCAAAAGGTATATGCCCGATTTCGAGTGCACGTTCGAACCGGACTACCGACAGGAGATAGCGGATAGCTGGCCCTCGAGCATTGACGACACACCTGCCCGCGAGGAATGGGGCTGGAAACCGAAATGGAATTTAGACTCGATGACTAAGGATATGCTCGAAAAGCTATCGAAACGGCATAAAGAAGGCAGATTGTATAAATAGGCCCTATGGTGCTGCGGTTCTGCGGTTATTTATTTACTGGTATCTACTCGTTCTAATGCTCTCGCGGAGGACAGTGGGAACGGGAAAAGTCCCAAAATCTAAAAATATGATAATCGGCATCGGCATAGACATAATCGATATCGACCGCGTTAAGCGCATCGCCGACGAATACGGCGACGATATGATTACACGCATTTTCACGGAAGACGAAATCGAATACTGCAAATCGAAAGCGAACCCTGAGATAAATTTCGCCGGGCGATTCGCGGCAAAGGAGGCCTTCCTGAAAGCACTCGGAAGCGGCCTTAGAAGCGGTATCAACTGGTCGGATATCGAAATACTTCGCGACGAATTCGGCAAACCGGTTCTTTTTTTGTCGGGCACCGCAAAAAAACACACCGAGAAATTACGGGTTGTGGGCGCCCATCTGTCGATTAGCCATACCGCAGAATACGCCGTAGCGGTCGTTGTTTTGGAGGGTTATCAGCCGCCGAGAAAAACACAATAACAGCGACAATAACTCGCAAAACCGATATTTGAATGTGGCATTTTCATTTTCTATAATTTCTCTATTGAATTCCCAATGAAAATTCATTATTCTGAGTCAATAAAAGAACGGGAAAGTAGAAACAGGATAGGGTAATCTCGAACTGCTAAATCGGAGAAAAAATGTATCTACTCATTTTAGTCCTCGAGCAGAACTCGCTTCTGCCTGAAATACTCGAAAAGCTGTTGGAAGCCGGCGTTACCGGCACAACCGTCCTTAATTCCGTGGGTATGGGGAGACTTCTCGCGCAATACGGCAAAGACTCCCCGGTGGGTCAGGTAGTCAAGGAGAAACTCCGAAAGGGCAACTACACGAACAAGACCCTCTTCGCGGTAATCCGTTCCGAGGAGATACTCGACAGAGCGGTAGATACTATAAACGAGCTTGTAGGCGACCTCGAAAAACCGGATACGGGGATAATGTTCACAATCAAACTCGACAGGGCTTTCGGGTTGATTTAGAATTCTATATTACTGGATTTCGCGGAAAATAACTGACAAACGCGTCATTGCGAGCCTTGTTTTAGCAAGGCGCGGCAATCTTATCTTATTGGCAAGTAATTACTTATCGAGATTGCTTCGTCGCTACGTTCCTCGCAATGATGCCTAATTAGCCTATTTTGCAGGATGCATAATTAATAAGGAGGGATTATGAAAATGTGCTATTCGTTGACGGGATGCTCGATACCTATTTGTGATATAACCCGCGATATGCGTGAAATTACCGGAGTGTCGAACCAATCTATATTGGATTTATTATTCCAAGATATTCAGGAGGCGATATGAGTTACAGCGACAGGACAAAAGAACAATACAAAAGCGTTTTGCAGGAGATTAAGGACGCCGGGCTTTTTAAGGACGAACGGTATATACACAGCCCGCAGGCCGCAGAGGTCGATGTAGAGTTCCCGGCAGGCGCGCCGACGAAAAAAGTCATCAATATGTGCGCGAACAACTACCTCGGGCTTTCGAGCCACCCGGAAGTGGTCGAAGCCGCGCACCGGGGACTCGAAGAACGCGGCTACGGTATGAGTTCGGTTCGGTTTATCTGCGGAACTCAGGACATACATCGCGAGCTTGAGAATAAACTCACTAAATTTCTGGAAACAGAGGATACAATCCTGTTTCCGAGTTGTATGGACGCGAACGCGGGCGTTTTCGAGGCCGTTCTGACCGATGAGGATGCGGTTATCTCCGACGCATTAAATCACGCCTCGATAATCGATGGGATAAGGCTCTGCAAAGCCGAGCGCCATATATACTCACACGCCGATATGGCCGAACTCGAGGAGCAATTAAAACAAACGCAGAATAAGCGATTCAGGCTTATCGCATCGGACGGCGTTTTCTCGATGGACGGCGATACCGCCAAACTCGACGAGATGTGCGAACTCGCCGAAAAATACGACGCGATGATTATGATAGAC
>QNEE01000023.1 GCA_003645085.1 bacterium
AGATATTCCCGTGGATTTCGAGAACGTTCCGGCTCCCGGCGAGAATGTGCATATTGTCGATATTCTGCGTAATTAGCGCGAATTCCGTTGCCTGTTTTTCGAGTTCGGCGAGAGCGTAATGCCCCGGATTCGGTTTCGCTTCGAGCATCTCGCCGCGCCGCCAGCCATACCATTCCCATACGCGCCTCGGGTTCGTGCGGAACGCCTCGGGTGTCGCCAGCTCCGACGCCGTGAACTTTTTCCAGATACCTTCCTCGCCGCGGAATGTCGGCACACCGCTTTCGGCGGATATACCCGCACCGGTGAGGACAGCGATTTTTTTCGCTTCGCGGAGGATTTCGCGAACCCGTTTTATTTTGTCGTCCATAATCGACCTTTTACGGTAAGGGCGAGGCATGCCTCGCCCCTATCATGAATCAATAAACCATCGGTTGTGTTACTCCTATTTTATCAGCATCGCTTTCGTTATCGCCGATTTACCGTCGAAAGCAACCCTTGCGAAATACAATCCGCTCGGCAACTCCCTTCTCGCGCTGTCGAGACCATCCCACCCTATGTGGACTACACCCGCGCCGTATCGGCCGGTTGCGCTATAGACCTCGCGACCCGATATATCGAAAATTTCGATTTCGACCTCGCCCGCGTCCGGGAGTGCGATAACTATTTCGGTCGTCGCGTTGAACGGGTTCGGGACACAGCCGAGAACCGCGAACTCTTCCGGCAGGAGCGGAGCGGATTTCAGTTTATAATTCCCGGCGGGGAAAACGGCGACATCGCCATCGCAGTACCTTTTGCCGTTTATCTCGATAACGATATCTTCGGGTATCTCGAACTCGATTTCGGAATTATCTCTCAACAGCAATTCCCATTCCCCTATCGGCGAGAGGTCTTTCGATAGCTCGAAACCGTCGGCCATTAAAACAGATTTTCTCGGCGTGCCGTTCGGCACTATCGGCGGGAACGCGATGTCTCCGATGTCGAGACCCTCGCCCGCCGATGGGGCATAACCAATCGCCAGGCGAACGTTATCGATAATTAATGTGCCGTTCCAATGGGTTTCGGGCATCGGTTCGGGACGTCTGCGGTAACTCGATGGGACGTGTAATATCCCATCGTCAGAGCAGAGAAGCCAGTAGCCCTCGCCGGGTATCAGCGAATCCGCCGCGACATACGCGGAACCGTCGTATCCGTAGATAGCGCCGAGAATACCTCCAGTCGGCGTAACCTCTATATCGTCCACCGAAACCGGCTCTCCGGGCGCACCGATAAGGTTCCAGCCGCGATAAACCGCCCAGCGGTAGCCCTCGATATAACTTCCCGCAACCGGAATTTCATAGGGCTCGTTCGCCCAGACCCAGTAGCCTTCGCCGTCGCGGATGTAACCGGCATAATCATAAGTGTGCCAGGGTGTAACGTATCTGAAAACCCCCATAACCGCGTTGAAAACCTCATGGGCCGGTATTTCGGTCGGCAAAACCGGACTGCTTACCATATTCCAGCCTGTCTCGAAAGAGAGCGTTACAGCGTCCATCGCCGGTAACGTCCAATCGATGATGAGGGTATCGTTCTCGTCGAAATAAGCCACCGAATCGCGCTTCATATCGATTATCCCGTTCAGCCGGAATTCCCCCTCGGGAAAACGGTCGGGTTCCCAGCGCACGATACCGTGCGGTTCGTCTTCCATTACGACGAACCATCTTTTCGGCGGGTCGTCGAGCCGCATATCGCGGATGAGCATAGTTATCGTCGGATACGAAGGGTCGTCGATAGGGAACCATCCATTTACCAGCCAAGCGGGAGCGGGAACGTGCTGGATATCGAGTCCAGGGTCATAATCGTCGGAGCCTCCGGGCATCGCGCCAAGCGTCAGGACGAAATCTTCGACCGGCGTTCCGGTCGTGCGATTCAAACGACGGTCGCACATAAACACCTCCGGCGAAAGCTCGACTACAAACAATCCGGCCGTCCACGATACTTCCGGGACGCCCTCGTTGAGCACAATCGTGTCTATCGAGATAACCGCGTAATCGCCTCCGAAAGCGTTGCACGGCACATAGCATTCCATATAGAGGAAATCGCCGCCCGTGCCGCTTGTAAGTGGTGTGCCGCTAATCGTCGCCTCGATAATCCCGGAATCGGGATAGGTCGTAACGCCGCCGACACTCCAGCCGTCGGTCAGCGAGCCGGTCGTAATTATATCCTGCGGGATAAGAACCTCCGGGTCGACCCGGAAACGCATCTCGACACTCGCTATCCAGCTATAATCCAGTCCGTCGATAATAAGCGGCACCGTCACAGTGCTGCACGGGTGTCCGTAAGCGGTCGGGAACCATACCTCGCGCGCGCGCATATTGACAAACGCCCAGCAGGAGTGCATCTCGTTGTCGGGGCAGTATTCGGTCGTGTCGGTCGCATCGACACAAACCCAGATAGAATCGGCCGCAAGTATAGGTTCTGTCGGGGTATAGCCGATGTTCCAGCCGCCGGTTACGGGCGTTAGTATAAAATCCGCCCTCGGTATCGTGTCGCCGTCGACAATGAAAACGATTGTCGAAGTATCCACTCCGGAGCCTAAATCGATAATATCCGCCGTAATAAGGGGCGTCGGGTCGTCGATTATGCTGTCCGGCGGCGGCTGCATATTCTCCAGATGCGGTGTCGAGAGGTCGACATAGAAATCCCAGCATAGCGGCTCCGCGAGGTAGCCGCCGCAGGTATTAAACAGCGAATCGAGACAAACGTGGACCACGTCGTTATCCTCGAACGTATCGGGAGGAATCGGATTGTAGATAAGATATGTCGAATCGACAAGGTCGAGATAAGTATCGCCGACGTGATGGGCGACACTGTCCACGGTCATAACTATACTCTCGACATCCAGCAGACATTCGACCCTATAAAAAACGGTCGCTACGAAATCCAGACCGACCGCGACCGCTGTCAAATCGCAGGCCTCGATTGTCAGGGTATCCGCGCCGCCATGCATAAACGGGAGCATATCGAATGTAAAGGAGTGATTCCAAACCGAACCGTCATCGTCCGCGCCGATAGAGTCGCCATTCATATAGAAAGTCGCTGTGTTATCGGCATACATCTCGACCGTAGCCGAGTCGATAACCGCGCCGGGGGCAGTTTCGATAATACACCGGAAGGTCAGACAGCGGCCGGTGATAGCGCCCGTATAAGTGCTGTCCCATATCCACGACGAACCGTCGAGTATATGCGTTCCCCAACCGGAATAGTATATCTCGACTGCCGGCAACCAGCTCATCGTAACGGTATCCCAATATTCCGTCGTTGTCGCAAGGCTCGGTATATTCATCTCCGCGAGTATCGTCCCCTCGGTGGAAATCGTCATCGTAATCGGCTGGTCAGCGCAACTCGTCCATGTCTCCGGCAGTGGCTCGACTATCTCGGCGTGAACCGGCGGTGAGGTAACGTGAACATAAAGGACGATTGGGTTCGTTCCGCACGGTTCATTTGTGTTCGCCCAGACAGTATCGATATATATTCCCGTATCTGCGGCGGAAAACCCGACCTTAATTACGCCCCAGGTGTCCGGCGGAAGCATACCCGGTGTGCTTATCGTTGTGAAATGCGGGTCGGTGTGTGAAGCTCCGGTAGCATAAAGCGTGTCGATAGTCTCGTCCGAGTTACGGACCGATATCTCAATTGTATCGTCTGTGGCGACCCTTATACTGTCGATATATATCGAGTCGCCGAGATTGGAGATAAGCTGCAGAAAACCGTGACCGACGATAATAGTATCCTCCTGGTCGATAAGGACGGTATCGAGATATATCCTGTCGCTGCCGTCGTCCCCCGATATGAAATAGAGCCACCGTATCGGGTCGGTGCTGCCGAAATTCGTTCTCAACGTGAATTGCCATTCGTCTCTGGGAATATAAAACGCGCCGCCGTCGGTATTGAGCCACCATGCCCAATGTCCCTGTGGATAATCTGAGAGGTCGAATTCGCCGGGGTCGTCGCTCATTGCCAATATGCAACCGGTCGGTATATCGTCGATATAAAGCGAGCATGTCGCATCGGCGGTTCCGGTAACGTCGATATTGTGCTGAATTACGAGGCCGATATTCCCGGTCATCGGATTGTAGAAGAAGAATATGTGGCTTTCGTAGGCCGTCTCTAGACCGGTATGCATCGACGCGGAAGTGTAATCGAACCATTCCGCTTCCATAACGGAGTCGGTAATGACCGGTTCCACGCAGAAAGTATCCCCCCGGAAGATAGCGTAGAAATAACCTGCGGGATAGCCGCTCTGGCTTAACGCAACCGAAACCAAAACAAGCAACAGGGCTAACATTAGCGCGCTTCTCATAATCCTCCTCCTGCGATTGGAGATTTCAGGCTAATAAGGGAATTATTATAATGATAATGATAACAGAAGAAAAAACAAGGAATTGTTGCGAGAATTACTCCAAAAATACGTGCGGAACACTACAAGGGAATCAATAACCCAGTCGTCTCGCCGGGGGTTTCCGGGCTGGCGCGATGTTCGCATCCGGGAATAATATATTCCAGAACCTTACCGGATGTAGCGGACAGCGTGACAGCCCGGTTCTCGCGGGTCGCGCTTTTCAGAACCTCGCAACCATCGCCACGCCGATTACTATTAATACCGTCCCAAAAATACGAACCGCCCCGGGATGTTCTTTAAGAAAAATTACGGAAAGTATTAACGCGAAAATATACGACATCGAAATCAACGGATAAGCCTTCGTAAGGTCGTATCTCCCGAGTATCCAGAACCAGAGAAGCATCTGGCTGCCTATCATTACTATACCGCCGAGAACCCAGCCGTTGGTAAAAACCTTGAGAAGATTAGATATCGAAAACCCGCCGGTTTTGTCCAGACCGGTCTTGAGCATTATCTGCCCGCCGGCGAGCATCCCAGAAACGACCATCATAAGCAAAATTAACCTCATTGTTTCTCCCTGAAGTTATTGGTTTTACTGATTTCATAATATCGTCGATGTAGCCAAAACGCAAGCGGAAATGGAGGATAGATAACCGTTTCTATATAAAATAATGACTCCTGCAGAATTGCTCGTAAATGTCATTTCGAGGAGCGAAGCGACGAGAAATCTTCTGAATGACAACGATTTAAGATTTCTCGCTTACGCTCGAAATGACAAAATTCTCAATTTTGCAGAATTCATTATAAAATACTGAAACCGCTTGCGTTTCGATAATCGATGTTTTATTATTTATATTGTTCTTGGATTAAAAATTCCATAGAGAAAAACCGATTGCGTTTCGAGTAATCATTATTTCAAAATCGAGATAGCCACAGGAGGTTAAGATGGTAGGAATCGTGGGTTATGGAGCGGATTTGCCGCGAAACAGGGTCAGGGTCGAGGAAATCGCTGAAACCTGGGGAACGGATGCACCCGCCTATAAAAGAGGTCTCGGCCTCGAGGAAAAATCAGTGCCCTCGCCGGACCAGGATACTGTAACAATGTCCGTGGAGGCCGCGCGAAGGGCCATTCGCCGCGCAGGCATCGACCCGCAAGAAATCGGCGCTCTTTATGTCGGTTCGGAATCGCACCCTTATGCCGTTAAACCGAGCGGGACGATAGTCGCGGAGGCCATCGGGGCGACCCCCGAATGCCACACTGCCGACTACGAGTTCGCCTGTAAGGCCGGTTCCGAAGGGATGTTCGTGGCGTCGCAACTCGTCGCCTCGGGCGCGGTCAAATACGCTATGGCAGTCGGCGCGGATACATCGCAGGGCGCGCCGGCCGACGCTCTCGAATACTCCGCAGCCGCGGGCGCTGCAGCTTTTATTTTCGGAAAAGAGAATATCCTCGCCGAGCTCGAAGAAACATACGCCTTTATGACCGATACACCCGATTTCTGGCGACGCGAGCATATGTTCTACCCCAAACACGGTGGGCGTTTCACCGGCGAACCCGCGTATTTCAAGCATCTGTGTGGCTGCACAGAGGGCATATTGAAAAAGGCGAATGCCAGACCGGAGGACTTTAAATTTGTGGTATTCCACCAGCCAAACGCGAAATTCCCGCAAAGGGCGGCTAAGATGATGGGTTTCTCGAAGGAGCAAATCGAGCAGGGATTGCTCGTCCCGAAACTCGGCAATACATATTCGGGCTCTTCTCCGATGGGGCTTTCTGCCGTCCTAGATGTCGCCAAAGAGGGCGACAGAATACTGATGGTCTCCTACGGTTCAGGCGCGGGCAGCGACGGCTTCATTTTCACGGCCACGAAAAAATTGGAAGAGGTTCAGGATAAGGAAGTCCATACACGCTTCCTGCTCGATTATAACAAGCGGTATCTGACCTATGGCCAGTATCTAAACTATCGCGGCAAGATTATAATGAACCTGGCAGATTAAGAATAGGTATCGGGTATCGGCACGTTCCAAATACCCGGTGGATGGGTCGTATCGACCCTAAACCCTAAACCCTAAACCCTAGACCCTTTTTACATAAGGAGTAACAAATGGGTCTTACATTTGTAGAAATCGAGGTCGGGAATCCAGCTAATCCCGAGATAACAGAAACTGTGGAATTCCTAGTGGATTCCGGCGCAATATATTCTGTCGTCCCGACAGAAATCCTCGATAAACTCGGGATTAAACCGTTAGGGGAAGAAAAATTCATACTCGCCAACGGCGACAAGATTATCAGGAAAAAGGGCATAGCACTTTTCAAATACGGCGGAAATCTCGGCGGCGCCGACGTCATATTCGGTGAAGAACGCGACAGCAATCTATTAGGCTCATTAACCCTCGAAGCTCTGGGTTTATCGTTAGACCCGCTGAAACGCGAATTAAAACCGCTGCCGATGGTCCTCGCTAGAATCAAAAATAAACCGGGCGGTGATGTGCGATTATAAACAGGTATCGGGTATCGGCATGTTCCAAATACATGGTGGATGGGTCGTATCGACCCTAAACCCTAAACCCTAAACCCTAGACGCTAGACCCTAGACCCTAGACCCTAGACCCTTTTTAAATAAGGAGGAGGCATAAATGAGAGAAGTTGCAATAATCGGTGTCGGAATGACCGAGTTCGGCGAACTGTGGGACAAATCCCTCAGAGACTTGCTCGTCGAATCGTCGCTTAAAGCTATGGACGATGCGAAAGTCGATGCAGTCGATGCCATATACGTCGGCGCGATGAGTAGCGGACTGTTCGATAATCAAGAGCACCTCGCCAGTATCGCCGCCGATTATCTCGGTATGGTCGGTGTCCCGGCGACAAGATGCGAGTCGGCGTGCATCAGCGGAAGCCTCGCGTTCAAAGGGGCGTTTCTCGATGTCGCTTCAGGATACAGCGATATCGTCCTCGTTACAGGTGTCGAGAAGATGACCGATGTCAGCGGCGACAAAGCCGTGGCCGGTCTATCCACCGCCGCCGACGACGAGTTCGAGGGCTACAATGGCGTCACTTTCCCCGGGCTTTACGCGATGATTGCCAACGCGCATATGAAAAAATACGGCACGACGCGCAGGCAGCTATCGCTGGTCGCGGTCAAAAACCACGCGAATGCGCTCAAAAACCCGAACGCGCAATTCAGGATGAAAGTCACGCCCGAGGCGGTCGAAGGCTCGGTGATGATAGCCGACCCGCTTCATATCCTCGATTGCTCGCCCATCACCGACGGCGCGGCGTCGGTCGTTGTCGCCCCGCTGGAACTCGCGAAAGAAAAATTCGCCCATCACAAAATCGTCAAGGTTATCGGGCTTGGCCATGCCACCGGAACTATCGCGCTACATTCACGCGAGGACATTACCGAACTCGATGCCGTCGTAAAGGCCGGCGAGAGGGCCTACAAAATGGCGGGTCTCGGCCCGGACGATATCGATTTCGCCGAACTCCACGACTGCTTCACTATCGCCGAGATATGCGAGCTCGAGGCCCTCGGTTTCTGCGCCAAAGGGGAGGGCGGCCTGATGACCGAACGCGGCGAAACGCTCCCCGACGGCAAAATACCTATAAACATTTCCGGCGGATTGAAAGCTAAGGGCCATCCGGTCGGCGCGACCGGCGTATCCCAGATAATCGAACTGGTCGAACAAATCCGTGGCGACGCCGGCGACAGACAGCTTAAAAAGGCCGATATCGGCCTCGCGCAGAACCTCGGCGGCTCTGGCGGAAGCAGTATCGTTACTATACTGAAGGGTCTAGGGTCTAGGGTCTAGGGTATATATGGGATTATCATGGCGAAACTAAAATCGTATAGGGAGTTGCAGGTTTGGCAAAAGGCAATCGACCTTGTTAAAAGCGTCTACGAATTGACGGAAAAATTGCCATCAGACCAGAAATACGGGCTTTGCGGTCAAATCCAGCGTGCTGCAATATCTATCCCTGCGAACATTGCAGAAGGGTACGGACTGAACCATCGAAAAGAATATATTCAGCATATTTAGATAGCAAATGGTTCCCTTGCCGAGTTAGAGACACTCATAATTATACTTCAACGTTTAAACTACGTATCAGCTGAAGAAATTAAAACAATCTGGGAAATGTGCCAAGATATTGGCAAGATGTTGAGAGGATTATCGAAAGCATTGAAAGAAAAATAGAGCGGTTTGGGTTTTGGGTATAGGGTCTCGGCCGCTTCCCACGCCTGACGGTTGGGGGGTGTGGGGCCAAGACCCAAGACCCTAAACCCTAAACCCTTATTAGATTGGAATAAAAATCAAGAAATGAAACGTAAACAAAGAGGAGCATAAACAATGGACCCTCAAAAATACTGGCGTCAAATTCCGGCCCGTTACCGTCTCGAAGCCTACAAATGCAAAAATTGCGGCAAGGTCTTTTTCCCGAAAAGGCTGATTTGCGACAACTGCAAGAGCCGCGAGTTCGTCAAAGCCGAGCATTCCGACAAAGGAAAGCTCCTCACCTACACGGTCATCCGGACAGGCCCGGCGGATTTTCAGGACCAGACCCCGTATGTTATCGGCGTGGTCGAATCAGAAAACGGCGCGCGACTGACCGCGCAAATCGCCGATGTCGAACCGGAAAACGTCGCTATCGGGATGAAGCTGCGGATGGCGTTCCGCAAAATCAACAAGACCGGCGACGCGGGCGTGATTATGTATGGCTACAAAGCCGTCCCGGAGTTCGAGTAGGGACGAGGCGAGAAATCTCTTCCGCGATTTTATAGGTTGAGCATCTCGCTCGACACGCCAACGGAACGTGGACACTATCCATCTCGGCGAGCGCGAATGCTCCGTCCAGCGGTCGAACCAGAAGCTTATCGATGAGTCGCCGCGTAGCGACTTTTTCATTGACATTTAGCTGGTGCGTCGTTATCTTCTTCCGCGTTGAAACTGCCGCCGGTGAAATTACTGTCTATCAAATTCGTTTCTCTGTCGATTTCATCGGAGGCTCTCGATGCCAGCCTGCAAAAAGAAACTGTTCGTCGTCGATACCAACGTAATCCTCTACGACCACCAATCTATATATAATTTCGAGGAGCACGACGTCGTTGTGCCGATAGTCGTTCTCGAGGAGCTCGACCGGTTCAAGAAGGGGAGCGACCTTATCAATTTCGAGGCACGGGAGTTTATCCGTCAGCTCGACAAACTCTCCGGCGACAGGCTTCTCAAGAAAGGGATTCCTCTCGGCGACGGCCGCGGACGTCTTTTTGTCGAGGTCGCCGACCCGCGTTCGGAGCTTGTCGATAAAGCTTTCTCCGAGCCGAAACCCGACCATAGGATTCTCGCGCTCGCCGACCAGCTCCGCGAAAAGCGGAAAGACCGCGAGGTCATAATAATCTCGAAAGATATCAATCTTCGGATGAAGGCGAAGAGTCTCGGTATCCCCGCCGAGGATTACGAGAAGGGCAAAATCCGCAATATCGACGAGCTTTATACGGGGCGCGAGCTTTATGAGGATGTCGAGAAATCGGTACTCTCGCGGTTTTACGAGGAGCCTTTCGCGGTTCCGGCGAGCGATTTACCGCTGGACGGCGACCCGGTTCCGCATCAGTATTTTATATTCCGGAATCGAAGCGCCAGTGTGCTTGCGCATTTCGACCCGGAGAAGAGAATGCTCGGGCGCGTCGATAAACAGACCGCGTTCGGGATACAGCCTCGCAACGCCGAGCAGACTTTCGCCCTTGACGCGCTAATGCGGCAGGAAGTGCGTTTGGTTACTCTGACCGGCAAAGCGGGAACCGGCAAGACCTTGCTGGCACTCGCAGCGGCTCTTCAGCAGAGAAATCGTTACAGACAGATATATCTCGCGCGGCCGGTAGTGCCTCTCGGCAACCGTGATATGGGCTATCTTCCGGGGGATGTCAATGAGAAACTCGACCCGTATATGCAGCCTCTTTATGACAATCTCGGGGTTATTCGGCACAAATTCCCTGTAGAGTCCGCCGACCACAAAATAATAGGTAAGATGGTCGAAACCGAGAAGCTCGTTATTACCCCGCTGGCTTATATCCGCGGGCGGAGCCTCGAGAAGATTTTCTTCATCGTCGACGAGGCACAGAACCTGACGCCGCACGAGGTCAAGACGATTATCACACGAGCGGGCGAGGGTGCGAAACTCGTTTTTACGGGGGATATCTACCAAATAGACACGCCGTATCTCGACAGCCAGTCGAACGGGCTTACCTATCTTGTCGACAGGATGAGGGGTCAGGATATTTTTGCACACGTCAATCTTATCAAGGGTGAGAGAAGCGAGCTTGCGGAGCTGGCGTCGAATCTGTTGTAGGGTTTGCGGGGTCGCCTGCGTAATCGGGCTGTCACGATTTTTGCTATGCCCATTAAGGTTTGGGAATATATTATTTCCGGGCGCAAAAACTCCCAACCGCGCCAAAACCCCACTCTCGCGCCAGCCGATAGTATCGGAACCAACTTGCTCGACCGCCTCCGGCGGATTCGCTCTTCGCAACTCAAGACCTTAATTGGAATTCGCACCCGGACCGAGGTCCGGGGCTATTTGCATTGCCATTCGCGCACCGACTCGTTTTCTAAGATATTCGCAAACCGGAAATACTTGACTTATCAAATTTTGTGATTTAATATAATCCCGAAACACGGGAGGAATCGGAATGTATCGCGATTATAAAACTACACGCATATCCGTTTTCGTTATCATTTCATTGCTAACTATCGCGGGGGCCGGTTGCGCCGACGATGAGAAGGTCGAGCCGACCGGTCTGCTTAAGGAGGATGAGCAGATGGAACGTCGATCTATTTTGGCCGGGAGTTGGTATCCGGGGGATTCCGCTGGATTACGGAAGACTGTCGAGGAGTATTTCAATCAGGCCGATTTGCCGGTTTTCGACGGTCGGATTGTGGGGGTAATCTCGCCGCACGCGGGTTATGTCTATTCCGGTCCGGTCGCGGCTTACTCATACAAAGCACTTTACGAAAATAGGGAGAAATATCGCGGCTCGACGTTCGTGATAATCGGGCCGAACCATCGAACTGCGGGATTCAATAAGATAAGCATCTGGGCGAAAGGCCGTTGGCGAACGCCGCTCGGTGCTGTTTCTATCGATGAGGAATTAGCGGCAAGCTTGCTGGATGAACTCGGTTCGGCGGCGGTTTTCGATAAAAACGTTCATAATAACGAGCATTCTCTCGAAATCCAGTTGCCTTTTTTGCAATACGCTCTCGGCGAGGATTTTAAAATAGTCCCGATAGTCTTCGGTTCACAGTCGGATGCAGTATCGAGACAACTTGCCGACGCTCTTAAAAAACACGGCGACCGCAAAGATATAATAATCGTCGCTAGCACCGACCTGTCGCATTACCATCCCGAATCGCAGGCGCACCGGCTCGACAGAAAATTCGCCGACGGGGTCCTTTCTGGCAGCGCGAACGAACTTTCGATGCGTCTTCAAACCGGCCAGTGCGAGGCCTGCGGTTTTGGCGCGGTTCTGACCCTTATGCGCGCCGCCGGTGCTTTTGGCGCAGATACGATAGTCGAGTTGCGCTATGCGACATCGGCGGACGTCCCTGCAGGGGATTCATCGCAGGTCGTCGGATATCTGGCAACCGTTTTCCTCGATACGGGCAAAGATACGAAACTCGGAGATAACCAAGAAAGCGAAGCAGAATCATTCTCCGAAGAATATTCCCTGACCGACGAGCAGAAAATCTACCTTCTAAAACTGGCCAGAAAAACGATAGAGGATTATGTCAAAAACGGCGAGATTTATGAACCTAAAGCCCCCGACGACGAGAAACTCGTAGAGGACGGCGCGGTTTTTGTTACAATCCACAAAGACGGAATGCTCAGGGGATGTATCGGCCAGATGATTCCGCAAGGTTCGCTTTATTTATCCGTGCGAGATATGGCCATATCGGCGTGCTCGCGCGACCACCGTTTTTATCCGGTTAGCCCGGAGGAACTCGATGATATCGATATCGAGATATCGGTTCTCTCGCCGATGTCCCCTATAGACGACTGGCAAAAAATTGAACTCGGCAAACACGGGGTTTGGCTTGTAAAAAATGGGCGCAGCGGGGTTTTTCTGCCTCAGGTCGGTCTTAATCCCGGCTGGACGCTGGAGTATTTTCTCGAGGAGTTGTCATCGCAGAAAGCCGGGCTTCCGCGAAATGCGTATAAAGACCCTGAAACACAGCTCTTTATCTTTACTGTCGTGTTGTTCGACGAACACGAATTCGGACTGAAATAATAATCCTTTGGAACCGGACGGGAAATATAAAAGAAGCGGCTTTCTCACGCGGATATTCGACCATATCTTTTTCTTGAGGCCGCTACTTATTCTGCCGATATGGGCGCCACTTCTACTGGGTTATTGGGCGGCGGGCGGTCGTGGTCTCGATATAATTTTCCTTCGGTTGCTTCTACTCGGGATATTACTCGGCGGGAGTATTTACGGTATCAACCAGCTTTACGATGTCGAGGGCGACAGGCTTAACCGCAAGAATCTGCCTCTCGCGTTAGGATTCGTTTCGCGCCCGGCGGCGTGGGTTATCACATTGCTTTGCGATATAGGCGCGTTGGTTGTCGCCGGTTTTTTGGGGCCGATTACGGCTATACTGGCAGCTATCGGTGTGGCGATGGGAATACTATATTCGCACCCTCGATGGCGGTTTAAAGATAAACCCTGGGCGGCGCTGGCACTCAACGCTATCGGTCACGGTGCGCTTGTTTATGTTATCGGGTGGTCCTCGATTGGGATTTTTAGTTGGGCTATATTTTTACGAATGATTCCCTATGCCCTCGCTTACGGCGGCGTTTATCTGGTAACCACCGTTCCGGACGCCGAAGGGGATATTGCTACAGGAAAGCGAACCCTGACGGTTATCTGTGGCGAAACCAGAACGGTCGCACTGGCATATATCTTGATTATTGCCGCCTCCATAAGCTCGATTTTTTTGTCCGAGCCGGCTATCTATCTTACAGGCCTGTTCTCGGCGCCTTTTTATATTTATGCTGCGATAAAGGGTGGCAGGAATTACGTTACCGCGAATAAAGTCGCCGTTTTGGTCTTAAATTTGTGTATATGTTTCTATATTTTCCAGTATATTATATTTTTGGCTATCATCGTGATATTCAGCCGGATATATTACAGCGTCCGGCTTAAAATCCGCTATCCATAACGGGGGTATTATGTCGAAATCGACTATAATAATACTATTCCTTATAATACTTCAGGTTTCTTTTGGGAAAACCTCCCCCTCGCGTATGGGGGACCACCTGATGAGACGCGGCGATTACTCCGAGGCACTGCGGGAATACAGAGCCGCGGAATCCAAAAATCCGAACGACCCGGAGATTCTCTGGCGAGTGGGCGCGGCACTCACCGGAGTGGCTTTATATCAAGTCGGGAGCGCCCGCCACGATAGTCTCGAACTCGCGACTAATTACCTAAATCGCGCCATTGTGGCCAATTCCAGTATTGTAGAAGCTCACCTAGAATATGCCCGCGCACTCGGCCATCTCGCTCTTTTCAAACCGGATTGGGACGACGTCCGCGTTGCGAGAAGGGTTCACGAAGAGCTTTGCCTTGTGTTACGGGAAGAACCCGAAAATCCCGACGCTAATTACCTTATGGGAATGTGGCATCGATGGGTCTCCCCAAAACCACTACTGGAGCGAAAACCAAACGGTCTCGGCGAGGCCAGCACCGACAGTAGTCTATATTATTTCCGCCGCGCCGCTGAGTTCGATGACGATAATCTGGAATATAGATTCGAGTTGGGTCTCGCATATATCCGAACAGGAAACGCACCCGCCGGGAAAGAGATTTTGAATAGGCTCATCGATATAGAAGATATCCCGACAAGATATGCCGATATCCCGGAACGCGCAGAGGAAATTCTCGGCAATCTCGAAAAAACCGACGAGGAAGAATAATGAAACGGACTGCCGTATTAATAATCGCGGCAATCGTCTGTTATTCCGGAGCCGGCGAGCATATCTCCAACCGCGACGTTCTATATACGAAAGACGGCGAAGAGTTCCGGGGAGAGTTGAAAGAAATTACCGCCGAGATTATCGAATTCCTGACCGCCGACAGTTCACTAATTTTCACCCGCGAGGACGTTGTGAGCATAGAATTCGGCAAACAGCGTCCCGGTGACTGGTGGCGGACGGTCGATGATATCGACGACGAATTGCTCTTGAAAGTAATCGGTTATATGCCCGACCCCGAAGATTACGCCGGAGAGAACTATATTATCCTGTTCGACGCACACGAGATAACGGTCGGCCTGGACGGCTCCATAAAACATATACACAGGGAGATTTCGCAGGTATATACCGAGGGCGGCAAGGACCGTGTCGCGTTACACGAGCTTTACTACTTCCCGGATATAGAACGCACCGAGATTATCCACGCACGTAGTATCTCTCCCGATGGTCGGGTGCTCCATCTCGACGATACCGCTATCGAACGCGGACCGATAAACGCCTATAACCCCGACTACGATAGGCGAACGATTCTTAAATATGCTCTGGGCGAGGTTGCTACCGGTGGAGTTACGGATATCGCCGAAAGGATTGTCCGCACAAAGACGGAACCGCTCGAACCTTACGCAGAATTTTTCTATTTCCGTGACGAAGCGCCGGTGTTGCACCGTGAATTGATAGTCAGGGTCGAGGCCGGAGCCCCGTTCAATTTCGAGGAAGTCAACTGGCCGGCTAATTGGCCGAGATTTAAAATTCGTGACGAAGGTCCGTTCACGGTTTTCACCTGGACGGTAGAGGACATACCGCCGATAATCAGCGAGGCCCTGATGCCGCCGAGAGCCAAATTCACGCCTATGATAGCAATAAGCGTGGGCCCCGATTGGGACTCTATAGCGACAGAATTTTTAGTCTCGCTGAAAGAAGCGGACGATTATCCCGCAATTGCCGATGAAATAGTAAAACGGATTATTAAGGGAAAGAAAAAACCGGCCGAAAAGGCAGCAGCTATATATAATTGGGTAGTCGAGAAAATACGATATGTCGATGTTCCCGCCTCCGAATATAGTTTTAAGCCCAGAAAACTCTCCGCGATTCTTAAGAACCAATACGCAAACGACCTCGACCGCACTTTTTTGTTCTATGCCCTTGCACACCGAGCTGGTATCGATGCGAACTTCGTTTTTGCCTCCGACCATCGCGAGTATTTCGACAGAAAAACCCCGAGTTTATTCAGCGCGACCAATCCGGTTATTAAAATTAACTTAGACACCGATACCGTTTGGGCGGAACTCTCGAGCGAATACAGACCCTTGGGGGTGTTGCCGGAAATGATTATGGGCGAAGAAGCTGTGGTTTTCTCCGAATCCAAAGCTAATATAACCAGACTACCATTACCTGCGCCGGATAGAGAACAAATAGAGGAAACTATATCCGCTGAAATCGATAAGAACGGCGACCTGAAAGGGACACTCCGCGCGCGATACTTCGGCAACCGCCAGAGAGAAATTCGCGGATTCAAGCAGGTTTCAGACGAGGAGATTCGGCGCGCGATGGAGGAACGTGCCAGCGAAATTCACCCTAACGCCGTTCTCGAAGAATGTGAATTGAATAATATAGAAAAGCTCGAAAAAATCCCGGAACTTACTATAGAGTTCAGGGTTAAAAACTACGCCCTTACAACCGATAAGCTTCTCGTTTTTCAACTTCCCGGTCTGGATTATTCGACCTGGGGTATCGGAAAATCCTCGAGAGAGTGGCCTGTCTGGTTCGATTCCCCTTTTCGGGGCGTTCACAAAATAGAAATCGAATTGCCGAAGGGTTATAGAGTATATCACATCCCGAACGACACTCTCGTTTCAGCCGATTCGGTCAGCTATTCGGCAAATTTCGAGGTGGAAAAACGCGAGCTTATTTTTTCCGACGATTACAGTCGCGAACGACTGTCGTTTCCACCGGAGATGTATCCTGTTTTTCAGGATAGCCGCCGCGTGCAGGCGGCGATTTCCTCGAGCTGGATAGTCCTGCAGAAAGAATAATCTATGGGTTCACCGAAGCTAGCTATTATTCTATTTTGCTTTTTAGGGGTAACGCTGGGCGTAACCGAGGACTCTCTTCAAGCGGTGATTGCACGCCAGCGGGCCGAAATCGAGGGTTTATCCCGGGAAGAAAGCGACCTGGTATCATACCTCGATGCCCTCTCACGTGAAATCTCGCTGGTCGGAGAACTTCTGGACACGCTCGCCGCGAGGGACTCTATTTTGAACAGACGCTTAGCGGCTTTGTCGGATTCGCTCGAAATATCTCTCGAGCAGCTCGATTCGGCACGCGCGGCACAGGCCGATGTTGTCCGGGCTATGTATATTCGCGGACGCGGCGGCAACTGGGCTTTTTTGCTTGGAAGCAGCGACATAGGCGATTTCGTGAATCGCGTCGGCTATTTCCTCTTCCTGGCCCGAGCGAGACAGAGACTGGCGGACTATGTCGCCCGGCATACCGAACTCGTCGACGATATATTAGATTCGACAGCGGCGGTGAAACTGCGCGTCGAGGAAAACAAAGCTCTAAAACAGGCGGAGTTCGATTCACTAGGCTCGTTACGTCGGCGAAAACGGAATACTCTCGAAAAGATTCGTGCCGATAAAACGGCTTATCAGAATGCACTCGCCGAGATGGAGCGTTCTCTGGAGGAACTCCGCCTGCGTCTCCCCGAACCGTCCGCTGTCGGGGATTTCGAGCGTTTTCGCGGGAAACTGCCGTGGCCAACCGAATCGAAAAAGATTATCCATCCCTTTGGTATAGTTGCCGAAAGACGCTTCGGGACGAATTTCCGCAATGCCGGTATAGATATTGCTACTAACCCAGATGAGCCGGTGCACGCGGTCGCGGACGGCAGGGTCGCCCAGATTTACTGGCTAAGGGGTTACGGAAAAATCATTATTCTCGAACACGAAGGCGGTTATTTCTCTGTTTATGGCAACCTCGATAGGGTCTTAGTCGAAATGGGGCAAATGGTCGAGGCCGGAACCGAAATCGCTGCGACCGCCGCCGACGGCTGGCTCGAGGGCGCAAAACTCCATTTTGAAATTCGAAAGGGCAAACAAGAGGTCAATCCCGTTGAGTGGCTCATCGCAGCATAGGTTTATACATTCTATTCAGGGTCAGAAGTTTGCCCTGGAACTGCTTTCACGCGCTATCGACAGCGGAAGGTTGGCCTCGGCGTATTTGTTCCGCGGCCCCGCCGGTGTAGGAAAATTCGCTGCCGCCCTCGGGTTTATCGCTCGGATTAAATGCTCGTCTCCGGAAACCTGCGACGGCTCCTGCCATAACTGCAGGCTTATCGCGAAACTCGACCATCCGGATATCGATATAATACTCCCCTTGCCAAAAACGGTTTCGGACAATCCGGACCAGACCGCCGCGGTTATGTTACAGGTTTCAGCGGAACCTTTGTCCGAACTCAGTTTCGCGAAACCGGCATCTATAGGGATAGACGAGATAAGGGAACTCTCCGAACGTCTCGCTTTGACACCGACCTCGCCGGGCGGTCGATGGGCGGTTATTCGAGATGCCGATTCGATGACCCCTCAAGCCGCTAACGCGTTCCTGAAAACGCTGGAGGAACCACCTGAAGACACCTATATTATTCTGACCAGTTCTCGTCCAGATTACCTGCTCCCGACTATCCGCAGTAGAACTCAACCCGTGCGTTTCACCCGTCTTTCGAGACCGCTAATCGAGGAAGTTCTCATATCCAGAGGATTCGACCCAAAGAAAGCACACGAGCTGGCGCTTGCCGCCGACGGCAGTATCTCATCCGCGCTTGCCGCCGCAGAAGAAACATCTACTCGGATAAGAGAATTGGGCGAGGAATTATGGGTTACATTATTTTCGCGCAACGATGCTAAAGCTCTAAATTTAACCGAGAAACTCGGCAACAACCGCTCTTTGACGGAAGCGGTAATAAACTCCTCTACTTCTTTTCTGAGAGACCACCTTTTGGCCCTGATGGGTTTGGGCGAATTGATACGTAATCTCGAAAGCCGGGAAAGAATAGATACTGCGGCAGATAGATTCAAGGATACCCGGGCTATAATCGCCGCGATTCAATTTTTACAGGAACGCTCGACCACATTGCGTTTCAACCCGCAATACGACCTTTTCTGGATGGATTTGATACTCCGCGGTCGACAAATCATCGCCGGTAAAAGAGTTTCGGGAGGTTAATCATTATGCTAACAAGAAGCGCGGTATTACTTGCATTGCTTCCCTTTATTATACTCGCTGGAGAACCCGTTTTAGACGAATATTTCCCTGACGCGGCCCCACTCTTTACTTTTTCGGCTCCTCAACCGCTAATCGATATGGCTGTCGATTCTGATGGTTCGTTCTATCTTATTTACGAAAAGCCCGATTCTATTGCAGTTCAGAAGCTGTCTTCCAATGGAGAACCACGGAGTCTTATGACGGCGTTTTTGGGAGTAACCCCAAACCCCGAATTGCTCCATATCGAGGTCTCGAATGCCGGAGAAAAAACAGTTGTCTGGGGTATCGATACAGAACTGGACACTCCTATCAACTGGGTTTTCGATACTACCGGCCGTGATATCCTCCATCAGGATAACGTTCTCAAATACGCCGAGTGGCTCCAGGTTTCCCCCGGCGGTGGCTTTTTTGCCTGCCAGGGCTACCGTGATATTTCCACGATACCGGCTGTTTTTACAGACGAATGGGACAAAATCGACGTAGGTTCAGATAACGAGAGGCGCCACGGATATTTCGTCGGCACTTCCGAAGACGGCGAAGACCTGCTTCTACTTACCGAACCAGATTCGAACGATATTCTTATATCGCTTACAAAACTGCCATCTCGAGAGCGGGTTTTTGAAACGCGCCTCGGGCAAGACTATAAAGACCTCGTCGCTCATAGAACCAATATCGCTGTAACCGAGAACTACTATATTCTCCAATACACTCGTGCAAACAATAGAAAGGTTACAGGCTTTCGCAAAGATGACGGCAAATTCGACTGGTCTCTCGACCCTCTTTTCGAGATTAACGATATCGCACCCTCTCTAAACGGCAAATACGTGGGGTTTACAGGTTACTTCTGTATGGAAACCCTGACCGAAACGGGGATTGAAATTGCGTATCGGTGCGATATGAACCGGAAGCCCCCGGTTCCCTTATACTGGCCCGGGTTCCCAGAGATAACCGTCTGGAACGAATACGGCGTTTTGGCCGCAGCGCTTAACTTTCCGGATTCAGTGAACACATCCCGAACGACTATCGTGAAATTCGACCGCGAAAGCGTCGATTCGCCACAAATGCTTCCCTATCGCATAGAGGGTTTTCGTATCGCCGGAACCGATTTTGTTGCGATAATCCGGGATAGCGTCCTCGAAATCTTCGAACTCCCCCCAAAATAAATGTCCGATAACAATGCGAGAAGATTTATTCTGGCCATGGCGTTTTTCGTGGGCGTTATAGGTCTGCTTGCGCAAACGCTGCTTTTCCGTGAACTGTCGATTATTCTGCGTTCGAACGACCTCATCGTCGGTCTTATCCTTGTCTCCTGGCTCGTTTTCGCCGGAGTCGGCAGTCTTATAGGCGCTTTCGACAAACGTTGGCGAGTCGTATTTGTTTTACAGACAACGGTTGGAGCGCTATCGGTGGTCTGGTGTCATTTCTTTGCATTGGTCTTGACGCCTAAGTTGGGTGAAATCTGGCCGCTGGCCGGAACCCTCACTCTGGTCGCTATTTCTGTGGGTCCGGTATCCTTTCTAACCGGCTCGGCCTTCAGTTCTCTGTCGAGAAAATATTCGGCATTTGGCGACCCATCGGCAGTATATATATTCGAGGGCCTCGGCGCATTGTTGGGTGGTCTTCTCTCGCTTGTCCTCGTTTCGGTTTTACACCCGAAAATCGTTTTACCGCTGATGGCAGGGGCTGCTTTCGCCGGCGTTTTCGCGCTGGCCTATTCGCGCAGAGACAGGATTTTGACCGCTGTCCTGTGTCTGGCCGCTTTCGGGTCGATACCGTTTATTAACCTCGCGGATACAGCTCTTATCGACGCCGCACATAGAGGTTTCGATATCGAACGTTACGAATCGGTCTATGGCGCTATCGAGGTTGCACACAGACAGAGCGAGACCTATCTTTTTCAGGGAGGAGTCTATATAGGTTCTTCGGGGGATTCGACGCTCGCGGAAAATATCGTCCATCCAATTCTCGTTTCTCCGAATATAAAAAAAGAAAGAATCCTTATTGTGGGCGGTGTTTTACAGGGTGCGGTCGAGAGCGCTCTCGCTTACGACCCGGAACTCGTTACGGTATCGATACCCGACCCCAAATTACTTTCCGTCGGTATGAGGAATTTCGAGAGATTCCGCGGGCTTTCCGACCCGAGAGTTAGAATAGTTACGGGCGACCCGAGACGCGCGATTAGAACTCTTAAGGAGACCTACGACGTTGCGATATTTTTCCCGGGGATGCCGCAGTCGGCGGCAACAGGCCGGCTTCTTACCGATTCGGCTTTTAACGACCTGTGGGAAAAACTCCGCGGAGGGACAATCGCTGTGGGTTTTACGGTAAGCCCTAATGTCGTTACAGACGAGGAGGCTTCGGTTTTTTCCAGTATATTAAAAGCTATGGAATTCCGGGCTTCTGAAGAATCCGGAACCGGGGATTTTGTGGAGTCTCATGCCTATCTTGCCGGCGGTATCGCTCTTCTCATCGCCCCCGACGGCTGCTATGGCGAGTTCTGGCGCGCTGGGGATTATCCGGAACCGCCAACTAAAAGACTAAATCGGGAGATTATCGCCGGGCTTTTCGAGGAATACAGGCAAAGATATATCGACAGAAAGGTTTCTGCCGCAAATGCACCGACGAATACAGATTTCCGGCCGGTAGCCTTCCTTATCGGTATGATGC
>QNEE01000024.1 GCA_003645085.1 bacterium
ACCTCTATATTAAGGAACAGATATTGCGGAACCGCACGCTTTAACAAGACCCCTAGATCGAACAAAGATTGACGTGGATAGAATCGAATCTACTTTTATTATATTAATGATAAATTCTTAAAAATCAAGTCTGCAAAAAGATTTTTTCTGTCGTTCCTTAGCCTTACCATTTCCCCCTCTTGCCCCCCTAATCCCATATCTGGTATAATCTTATCAGTTATCATTAATCCAAACCTATGCCTAAATGCCTTCTCTACGCCCGTGTCTCCACGGAGAAACAGGCGCAAAAAGATTTATCCATTCCCGCGCAGATAAAGGCGATGAGAGACTTCGCTAAAAAACAGGACTTCAAGGTCGTTGGAGAATACATCGATGAAGGTAAGTCCGCGAAGACCATCAACAGGCCGCAACTCAAGAGATTATTAGAGCGTTGCAAGAAAGACAAAATCGACGTCGTCCTCGTCCATAAAATCGACCGGCTCGCGCGGAACCTCGTCGACCACGCCACGATAAAGGCGCTTCTGAAACAGCGCGGGATAAGGCTCGTCTCCGTCGTCGAGAAGTTCGAGGACTCGGTCGCCGGCCAGCTCGTCGAGAACATAATGGCCTCTATCGCCGAATTCTACTCTGCGAATCTGGGAGAGGAGGTAAAGAAAGGGTGTATTGAAAAGCTACGCCGTGGCGGTTATCCGGGATGTCCGCCTTTCGGTTATAAATCAATCAGGGGCGAAGACGGTCGCGCGAAAGTCGTCCAGGACGTTAATAAGGCGGAGTTCGTGAAGAAAGCGTTCAAAATGTATTCCACCGGGGATTACTCGCTTAAAAAGATTTCCAAAGAGCTATTCGCACTTGGCCTTAAGACGAAATCGGGCAGAGTGCTTTCGCCGCAAATAGTTCTCAATATGCTTACCCGAAGGTTCTATATCGGCAAGATGGTCTGGGCGGGAAAGGAATATCGCGGAAACCACAAGCCGATTATCCCAAAAGACCTTTTCTATCGGGTTCAGGGAATTCTTCGCCAGCGCGGAAGACTGAACGAAAAATCGTCGAAGCATAAGTTCTTGCTCCGCGGATTAGCCTACTGTAAAACGTGCGGTTACCGCAATAGCGGTCAAAGCAAATAAAATAAGGTCTTCATATTATATATTCGAGGTCCCCAGCGCATCCTTGAGTTTTTCTGTTTCTTTATATAGTATAACACATATTCGCTCTTTATGCAACCATATTCTTCAATGTAGTTGACAGGAGAAATTGTTTTTCTACAAAGATTATCTATCGAAAAACTTTTCCCGAAAAACGCCCATATTATCAATTTTATTAAGCTGAAAATTAACATATGTCAAAAATAAATTAAATATTTTAATTTTTCGCTTGACATTATTAATCTCGTCCCTATATTCATTTCCGAGCAAACGAAAGGAGCAATGATGACAAATCAAAAAATACCCGGATGCCCGTCTTGCAAAGGCGAAGTCATCGTAACCGAATACCGGTGCCCCAAATGCGATATCACAGTGAAGGGCCAGTTCCGCGCGGGGCCGTTCACAGGGCTCGACAACGAACAGGTTACTTTTGTCGCCGCGTTTCTGGCATCCCAGGGTAATATCAAACAGGTCGAAGCGCGGCTCGGAATAAGCTACCCCACCGTCAAGGCAAAACTGAAAGAAATTAACCGCATTCTCGGCCTCGAGGAAGAAGAAACGGACAAAAAAACCGGCGAAATTCTCGAAAAACTCGAAGCCGGCGAAATCGATGTCGAAGAAGCATTATATAAACTCGAAAAGGAGACATAAAATGGGCGAAGAAACTATGAGAATCCTGCAGATGCTCGAAGCCGGCAAAATAAGCGCCGAGGAAGCCGAAAGACTTATCGCCGCGGTATCCGGACAGGAAAGGCGGCACGGGTTTTTCGTCCCGAAACAGCCGAAAATCCCGAAAGAGGTGATGATGAGAATCGAGACGATTCCCGAACAGGTCGGCAAAGCGGTGTCGGCGGCGGTCGGCTCGATGGGCGAAAGCTCCGTTAGGAACACATACCCCGGAATCAAAAAGCTCGATATGAAGGCCGCTAACGGCACGCTAGAACTTGTCCGGTCGGACGGCGATTTGGCTATCGACGGCTCCACGTTGTTCTCGAATATCAGGCAGGAAGGGGACAGACTCGATATCCGCACCGTTACTGCCGATGTTGTTCTCGAGATGCCGGATAATATCGAGGCGAATTTCAAGCTCGCGAACGCCGACTTGTCAGCAAAGAAGGTTATCGGGAAGATTCGAATAAACGCCGCCAGTGCAGATACCGAAATCGACGACTGCTCCGGTAGATGGGAAATCAATTCTATTACCGGCGATATCGAGGCCAAAAGTGTCTCCGGGAAATTCGATATCGACACGCGCCACGGCGACACGGAACTCGAAATCTCCGGCCCAGGCGAATATACGATACGGTCGGTCGAGGGGGATATCGGCATCCGAATCCCCGAAAATATCCCGGTAACCGGTTCCGCTAAAACGCTGAACGGTGAAATCGACCTATCAGGAGAATTCGAGCGCAAATCCGAAACGATAAACACCGTAAGATTCGAAAGAAGTGGCGAAGGGGAGTCTATCAAACTCTCGCTCGTAACCGACAACGGCGATATCGAAATTAAATAACAGGAGGAACGATGAACGACGAAAAGATGCGAATACTGAGCATGCTGGAAAACGGCAGCATCAACGCCGACGAGGCCGCGCGACTTCTCGACGCGCTCAATCAGGTCGAGGAGGTCGCGCTCAGGAAAAACGGCAAGCCCAACCGCTGGCTTCGGATAAGAATAGCCGAGGACGGTCAGGAGAAGGTTAAAGTTAATCTCCCGCTCAAACTTGTGGAGATACTCACAAAGATGCAGGGCGTCCTTCCCGCAGACGCGCGCGCACGCCTCGACGAGCACGAAATAGACCTCGAGCAAATCGTAAAACTCATCCGCGAGGGAGCAGAGGGCGAGATAGTCTCGGTAGAGGACGGCGCCGACACGGTGAAGATATTCGTCGAATAGCCGACCGATTCTAATAACATCGCGCACGGGCGAACTCTATGTTCGCCTTTTTTAATCGCTACCTTCAGCGAGCTCGGGAAGCGAATCAGCGAAGCGGTTGAGCACGATTGCCTCCGGCGCCTGCCGGCGAATCAGCGAAGCGGTCGAGCAAGTCGCCCGTCGCCACATGGCGACCGGTATTCATCGGCTGTTGCATCGCATATAATACTCTACGGTTCGGTCGTATGTTCGCTCCTGCTCGGGGGTAAAATAACAGGCCGGAAGTTCGCCGAGCTTTTTATGATAAGCGATGCACTCGCAGCAAAGCCCCTTTTTATCGCACGGATAGGTGCAGTTACATTTCGCGAGATTCTGTTCTTTATTCGGGCAATCCATATCAGCCTCCGGCAGCGCGCCTTCCGAAAGAAAAGGCTTTTATATTGATTTCGATTGTTTTCGGCGGAACGCGCTTCTTGATGGCCTCGTGCCAGATTTTCTCCTCGAACGGCAGAAACGCGCTGAGCGCACCGAGCAGCACGACGTTGGTCGCGCGGATAGAACCGGCCTCTTTCGCGAGCTTTGCGCCCTCGACTTTTACCGCGTCGCTCGACACCGCGACAATTCTGCCCCATACGTCGGTCGGGTATTCCATCAAACCGGCCGCTACCGGTGCGGGCGCGATTTCCTGCTCGTTCACTATTATTTTGCCACCGGGTTTGAGCGCGTTAATATGCCGTAGCGCCTCGAGCTTCTCGAAAGCGAGGATAACGTCGGCTTCGCCGTCGGTAATAAGCGGCGACGCGACCTTCGCGCCGAATCTGACATGCCCGACGACGCTCCCGCCGCGCTGCGCCATTCCGTGGACCTCGCTCTTTTTAACATCCTTGCCCGCTGTGCGCGCGACCTCGCTGAGAAGCTCGCTGGCGAGCAGAATTCCTTGCCCGCCGACGCCGGTTATAAAAACGCTGAAGACTTCGTTGTTCATTTTTTCCTTTCGGGAATACGGTTAAACGGTTGAACGGTTTTATTTCAAATAGATTATTTTCTTCGCGGAGTTTATGCCGTTTAATCTGACTAGATAAACCCCCGAGCCGAGGGATTTATTGGGAGACCAAACGACGTTGCCGTTCGGTGGGGGCGAGGCACCCCTCGCCCCTACCGACATTTCATAAACTATCCGCCCGTTGATGTCGAAAATTTCGATTTGTAAGGGCAATTCATGAATTGCCCCTATGGAAATCATTACCGCCGAATTGAACGGGTTCGGATAAACCTCGATATTAATATAGCGCGGCAATTCCGTCTCGTCAATAGACATTCCGTCGTCGTAAGTATATGTTACAAACGTATCGGATGTATCGACAAGGTAGCTGTCGAAACGGTTGTCGCCCATTACATAGTGCATCAAAAACGGGACGCTGTATTTCAATATCTCGTAATGCGCCGTAGCGTAATCGAGCATACTATCGACTCCACACTGCGGGTCGAGCGCTGGGTCGCACGTGTCCCCCCACTGGAAATGCCCGACGCGGTGGATTTCCGCCCAGTATTTCGGCGATTCGAGTGTGTCGTAAATCTCCTGCGCGTAGTCGGGTGGCAGGCCCCAATCGTAAGTCCCGTTCTGTATCATTATCGGCTGGTGGATGCCGCGGATATCCTCCATACAATTCATCGGCGCCCCGAACCTATCGATATAGTTGCCAGAGAATGCCAATCCACATAGAAAATAATCGGTGCGATTGAGCATCGCGTAGGTCGTGCGTGCACCGAAGCTGTGGCCGCTCATTCCCATTCGTGAGGTATCGAGGACGCCGAACAGGTTCGCGCTGTCGGAGGCGAGGTCGATAAACCAACGTCGTGTGAATTCTATATCCCCGGGGCGGTTGAGCCACGTGTCGTGTAGCGACGCCGAATCGAGACAGTCTGGCTCGCCATACATACTCCCCGGGTGCATTGTGGAGACGACTATAAAACCCCAGCTCGGTAGGAAACTCGTGTAATAGACCGATGCCAGCGGGTGACCGCATCCGCCGTGCGAGAAAAAGACGACTGGCCGCGCGGTGTCGCCCTGCATCGGGCGCTCGTTCAAGTATGCCTGAAGAGCGTCGACCCAGTAACCGATTATCGGGTCGGCCGGATACCAGATATAGATGTCCATTATACGCGTGGTGGTGTCCGTATCGGAGGCCCGCTCGATAGTGCGCATCCGGCAGCCAACCTCGTATGGGCCGATGTCGGTCGGCATCTGCGCGACGGCGGCGGATACAATTATAAGGATAATTAAGGGATACTTCATCTTCGCCTTTCGGTTAGTTTCCCGGTAGGTGTAATTTATGACCCCGATTTCGTGTTAGCATAAAAAAATCGCCCTTGCTGGTTAAATTAGCCAGAACAAAGGCGGTGTATATTCCGTGAATCGGTGTAACTCTTTACGTTACAAAGAGTTACCCCCTCGCCCCATATTTTTCGGCAATATTGGTCATCATTTTTTGGTTAGAGGTTTTTATTAAATATAAGCATTTACCCCAAATATGCAAGAGAAATTTTATAAAAGTTGAGGAGTTTAAGAGTTAAGGAGTTGAGGAGTTCGCCTGCCACCACACCACTGGATTCCCGCTTTCGCGGGAATGACAGTAGAGAAACGAGAATGACAACGGGCGTATACCATACGCGCCTACGGTTAATTGTGCGGAGTGCGGCGTGCGGGGCACCTAGACCCTAGACCCTAAACCCTATACCCTTTTCTCCTCGTTCCGCAATACTTTAGCGGTTTTTTCGGACAGTTATCGCCCAGGAATCGGTCCATCCGCATTTGGGGCAGGTTCCGGTTCGCCGTGCCACATTGGGATTATCGGGGACAGGCTCGTCGGTTACCTTGAGCCACGCGCCACATTCGGGGCATTTATCCCCCCAACATATACGGTGCCATATACCACCTTCGATGATATGAAAAAACAGCAGACCTATCGCCCAGGCCACATACCAACTTATTCCCGAAAGCCTCGTCAACGCCCAGATATCTGGCAGGAGAAGGAAAATGAGGAATACGACGCCGATTATAACTGCACGGTTTCGCGTGGGACCTTCGCCTCGCACACGCGGAGATACAAATATCAGCCAGCCGAAAAAAACCAGCGCCCCGGCGGTGCTATACCAGAAATAGATTTTTAGAGCTTCGCTCATCCGAGGGGTTCCTTTCGGTCGAACCGAATTCCATTTCGAGCGTAACGAGAAATCTTTTCAATTGGCGATAAGATTTCTCGGCGGGCTATACCCTCCTCGAAATGACATCCTTCTTGGATGATTGCCACGCTCACTGCAGTCGTTCGTAATGACATACAATAAAAATCGTTGCGCAATTCCGCATTCTGCATTTAATACACGAATGTTAGCCAGCCGTATTTATCTTCGACGCGCGCTTCGACAATATCGAAGAACCTTTCCTGGAGCGCTTTCGTTATCTCTCCTCGGGAGCCTTTTCCAACGGGGATATGGTCCACGCTGGCGATTGGTGTTATCTCGGCGGCGCTGCCGGTGAAAAAGACCTCGTCGGCAAGATAGAGCATCTCACGCGGTATTAGTTGCTCGACTACCTGGATGCCCATATCCTCGGCGATTGTAATTACCGAGTTTCTGGTGATTCCCGGAAGGACGCTTGCGCCCAGCGGTGGTGTCAATAACCTCCCATCCTTAACCAGAAACAGATTCTCGCCCGAACCTTCCGAAACATAGCCGTAAACATCGCACGCGATACCCTCGACAAAGCCGTTTATTATTGCCTCCATCTTGACGAGTTGGGAATTCATATAATTCGCGCAGGACTTCGCCATTGCTGGGAACGTGTTTGGGGCCATCCGCGTCCATGTGCTGACTTGAACATCGACCCCCTTCTCGAGCGCCTCGGGGCCGAGGTATTTACCCCATTCCCAGACCGCTATCATTACGTGCGGTTTGCAGGTGAAAGGATTCACACCGAGCGCCTCGTCGCCACGAAAAACAAGCGGGCGGATATAGCAATTATCGAGTTCGTTTTCGCGGATTGTAGCGAGAGAAGCCTCGTTGATATCGGCGACCGTGTAGTCTATAAACATATCGTCGGGAAACATTCTACCCCCCTTGCCATCGGGAGGATTGCATTCTGAAGTCATCCTATATATCCTGGCGGAGTTTAGCAGACGTTGGCTGTGGTCTTTCAGTCGAAAAACGGCCGCGCCTTTTTCGGTATTATAACATCGTTCCCCCTCGAATACCCCCGTGCCATAATGAATAACGTGTGATAAAAGGTGGATTTTAGCATCCTCGAAATCGACGAACTCGCCGTCAAGCCAGATTTTTTTACATCCCGGGAAAGGCATATTCGCTCCTTTTATTGAGTTTAAGTGGAGATTATCAAAGCACATATAAATGTATCTATCGGGACGGTCATAGTCAAGGATAAATAAGTTAAAGGAATTCGCCGAAAAATTATGATTCCCCTTGTCCGGCCTTCTTCTACCATTTCCCAGCAAAACTCCTCGGACCATTAACCGATTGACACATTCACCCCGGTTAATTAAATTGGTTTAAAATGAAAATAATTTTCTATATAGGTTTTGTAGCTATACTCGTGGCTGGCGCTTTTGGAGTGCGGTTTGAGGGCGTAGTTACGGTCGAAAACGGCGAGACCGAATTCAAATTAAAATACCTTACGCGCAGCGGTATTCGTTACACGAGCTCGGATGAAATCAATACTATAGCCGACAACCGGTTTTACAGCGCAATCAAACGCAAGGAATCGTTGGCTATCGATGGCGACTCTTTTGTTTTTTCGCCGGCGAATCGTTTTGTCGTAGTCGCCGAACGCACTTACGATTTGGGCGCGCCGACAATTGTCGAAAGTGACGCACTGCTGATACCGCTTTTCCCATTTCTCGACATTCTCGCCGACCGAAAAGGGATGCATACCGAGACCGACGGTAATAACGTGGTTTTCACGCCCGGCGTTTCTCTCGAACAACCTGTTTATGCTATTTCCGACGAACCAGTTGACACAACTGGAGTCCCCGGAGTCGAGCCGGACACCTCGACAGTCGGGCCGATATTAAAAGATGAACCTCGCAAAACGCGCTGGCTTATTATGGTCGACCCCGGCCACGGCGGTAAAGACCCCGGCGCGAGCGCTAAAGATAAAACACGCGAAAAGGACGTCGTTCTCGATATCTCGAAAAAACTCTGTGCGATACTCGAGGTAGATACGCTTTTCGAAGTTAAAATAACCCGCGATAAAGACGTCTTTATTCCTCTGCGGGAGAGAACCGAAATGGCGAACAGTGAAGGTGCGGACCTTTTCTTATCGGTTCATTGCAACGCCGCCCGGAATAAATCTGCTCGCGGCACGCAGGTTTTTTTCCTCGCTCCCGCACGCTCCGACCACGCGCGAGCGACCGCCGCACTCGAAAACGCTTCGATATTCCTCGAGGAAAGCTCTGAGTCGGACACATTAAGCGACCTCGACTTTATAATGGCAGATGTAATCCAGAATGAATTTTTACGCGAGTCCTCTAGATTAGCCGTCCTTATCGAAGAGGCTATTGCTAAAGAAACCGGTCTTCCGGCACGAGGCCCCGCGGGAGCCGGGTTTTACGTCCTCAATGGCTCGTTTATGCCTGCCGTTCTCATCGAATCGGCGTTTCTGTCCAACTCCGACGACGCCGCGTTACTTAAAACGGAATCCTTTAGAGAAAAGGTCGCGCGTGGTATCGCGGAGGGCCTCCGCAATTTTATCCTCGAACTTCCGGAATAATCGCCAATTGAAACACCTTGCGTTCATATTGTTATTCTTCGCAGCCGATCTTCCAGCAAAATGGGGCGACCTGAGTTCGACCGTTCTTATCGAACCGGGTTACGACTCGAACCCTGCTCTTCTTACTGTCGAGGAAAGAGAGATGTTCGAGGGTTGCCATCCCGATTTTATACGGCTTGAATCTTATAATGACAGCTATTTGCGCGCCGGTTGCGAAATAAATTACCGATTCAGACTCGGCAAAATCCGCGCGGAAACCGGATTGCTCTACCGTTATACCCATTATTTTTTTAACCGCGAGAAAAGTTACCACTATATTAAAACGGGAATAGAACTCCGACGGAAAAAATGGCGCGGCGAATTTTCTTTTACATTAATACCCGAATATGCCTCGAGACTTTACAGGGATACAGACGAACCCGACGAACCGTATTTCTGGAGCACGTTCTCGACGACTCGTTTCGCCATCAGTGGAAGATACGAGGCCATTAGTAACCATTGGGTCGCTATCGAAACCGAATACGAAACCGACCGATATAACGACCATTTCCCAGAATACGACGGAACCGGTTATAAAGTCGGTCCCGTTTGGCGATGGACGGGGCCGATATATGTTAAATTCGGTTACGCTTATCGCGTTTATGATGCACGAGGCTATGATACCGAAGCGGAATCGAAACTCGATTCGGATAAGTCCGATATTTCCTATGTCGAGGACAGATTGGAAACATACGTTTCGAGGGATTTCGGAGATTTTACGGTTGGATTTTCATCTGACCTTTCACGGAGATATTACACCAGCGAAAAGCCATTCACCGACGATTATATCCATATCGCTCGAAGAGACCTCCGTGCCGACATCGAACCGTTTATCAGGTTGGAAGCGACGCGGAAACTCGAATTAACATTATCCTGCGCGATTACTATCCGCGATTCCGATTCACCATATTACGACCTCGACCCAATAAAAGATTATAACCGCGCCAGATTTTCTGTTCGTGCGGAATACGAAATATAATTCCAAAAAAGAAAAAACCGGAGAACCGATGAGATATTTTAAGCTAATCGCTATAATGTCGACGTTTATCGTCCTTTTTCTCTCTTGTGGAAAACGGGCGCTTCCAGCCGAAGAATCCATCAAGGTTCAGCTTGTCTGGCCCGAAAACGACGAGGTCGTCAACAGTTTCTCGAAAAACCTCGACTGGGAAAGCTTCCCGGGGGCAGGTGAATATATTGTTAAAATATGGCTGGAGAGCGTTACGACGCCTATATTGGTCGAACAGACCAATAGCTCCTATCTGGAAATCGAGGCCGAATTGGGTGATGGCACCTACCGATGGGCGGTAGCCGTCATCGAAAACGGAGAATATAAATACTGGTCTGATACGCTCACATTCCACCTGTCGCAAATCGTTCTGACGGTTACACCCGACGACGGCGCTATTATCAACGACACGCGCGTATATTTCGATTGGCTCATATTCCCGCGCGCAAACGGCTACGAAATAAAGGTCTGGCCGGAGGGTTACCCCGATTCGCCGGTTTATATCGGCCACGAATTCACAAGCTCTACTAAAGCGATAGTCCCGTTTTTCGAGGGTGATTATTGCTGGACGGTTGGAGTCCGCTACGAGGACGAGGACAGTTTCGGACGCTGGTCGGATACTCTCTGCTTCTCGGTCGACCAATATCCATTCGAGCTTGTCGATACGCTCCATACGCACGGTTACCCGCGGGAAATTCTCCCTTTCGAGAATGTGTTATATGTCTGTGATGGCAGTGCGGGTTTGCTTATATGCGACCGCACCGACCCGCTTCACCCTGTCGCCGTAATGTGGGACGAACCTGTCGGCCAGGATGTCAGCCGCGCCGTCTGGGTCGATTCGATTACGAATATTATGCTTGTCGCGGATTATATGGGCGTTACGCCCGTCCTCGGTTATAATATCTCTAACCCTCTCGAACCGCAACGCTCCGACTGGTCGAGTATCTGGCCGCGCAAAAGCCTCGATGTCGACGGCGTCTGGTTCCGCGATACTCTATTCGTAGCCGTAGCCGACTACGACGGCGGCGGGAACCTGTGGGATTTCCACGATACCCTCTATCAGGACGCTACACCGAGAGGTGGAATCGACGAGAACGACTACACTTACAGCGTCGCTTTCGCGGAAAGTCTGCTATTTGCCGCTTGCGGCCAGAAAGGAATTCTTATATCGCACGTCCTGGACGCCGACAGCGTAATCGGTCGTGCAGACACGCCCGGCGAGGCAATAAGAATGGCGATTTCCGGGAATCTATGTTTCGTCGCCGACGATATCGCCGGGCTAACGATTATAGATTTTTCCAACCCGACAGAACCGATTATTATCGGTCGGGCAGACCCTCAGGTCGGCAGTGCACAGGATATCTATGTCCTCGGCGAATTTTGTTATGTCGCCTGCGGTTCCGGCGGGACAGTTATATACGATATATCCAATCCGGCAAATCCCATTCCGATTCAGGAAATAGACGGTATGTATAGTTATTCCGTCGCCGCAGACGGCGAAATTATATATATAGCCGACCGCGATTGGGGCATAATAACGTTATCGAGGTAGTTTCACGTAAATAGAAATTTACTCGAAATTATATCCCACCGAAAAAACTACTTCTTCGAGTTTCTCGGTATTGCGCCCCCATGTCAGTTTAATCGGCCCTAACGGGGTTGCAATTCCCCACCCAGCGCCCCATCCCCATATCATATCCTCGAGGCGCAGTTTGGCGTCTTTCTCCCAGGTTCTTCCATAAGAAATACCCGCTATAATATAAACCGGCGCCATCGGATTTAAGCGTAGTTCAAAACCCGTCTTAACAAAGGAATTTCCCCGTAGTTCGTCGCCGCGCAATCCCCAGAAATCGATAGCGTCCCCCAATTCGAAATACTCGAAAAACGGCGGGCCTCCAGCCATATAACCCCCCATTATATACGGTCTGAAAGTCAGCGGTTTAATCCATGTCCAGTAGCTTTGGAAACCGGCGTAAGTTTTGGTGAAAGAATACGCTCCGCCGAGAATATCGCGGCTGAAAGTAATGTAACTTACGTGGTATTTCCCCGAACGCGGAAACTGCCGGTCGTTGAAAGTATCCACTATCGAACGAAGGGTGAACCTGTGGAGTTGATATTCTTTAAGTTTATCGTCCTGCAGGCCGAAAGCGACGCGTTCGGTGCCGATTTCTACAAAAACCGTGCCCAACCGTTTTATCTGTTGACCAAGAATAGTCGAAAAACCGTAACGGTATATTGTGTAAGTCTCGCTAATCTCGTCCCCTGTCCAGATATCGTATTCCTTTCCGGAGCCAAAAAGCGCCAACTGCCCGGTAAGATATGTCCGCCAGATTCGGTCGCCTCCCAGATGGGTATAAACGCTCCATCTGCGTTCGCCGCCGAAAGCGCCCAGGTTAAGCCGCCAGGCCGAGCCGAAGATATTGTCGTCCCCTATCTCGATAGCGCCTTCGACACCGTTAACAAGGTCGTAACGCGCCCCGAGCCTGACCCCCGAATACGGTTTCTCGACTACATGGAAAGTCAACACAGCCGCGCTGTCTCCACGGCTTATTTCCGGGCTGACCGTCTCGAAAAGACCCGTAGCGTGCAGGTCGGTCAATGCCCTCTTAATTCGGCTTTCGAGGTATCTGTCCCCGTCCGAAATCGGTATAAAGCTCCTTATTACCCAATCTCGCGTGCGCGCGTTACCCTCCATTTCGACTCTCTCGATAAGGCCCTCGTTAATATTCAGCTCAAAGATACTATCCACAAAATTAGCCCGGGAAATATGCGCCAGACTATAGCCCTCGCGATGATAATATTCCTCTATGCGAACAAGTCCCGAATCGAGCAGGGCTAGGTTGGCCGGTTCGTCGGCGTTTTGCGGGAAGAAGCTCTTAAGAGAATCCTCCGGCAAAATATGTTCGCCCTCTATATCGATACCTTTAAGCGGCGGATTTTGGCGGATATCGACCTCGATTTCGGCGGAGTCGCCGACAATAAAAACCCTCGCTTCGACCGACCGGTAAATCCCACGAGAATACAGATTTTCTAAAAGTCGCTCGATTAAATCGAGAGATATCCTCTCTCCCGGTGCAATTCCCATAAGTTCTGCGCGATTACCGGAGATTCTTTTTATATCGAAATCTCTATTTTCGCGACCATTACCATCGCGAACGCGAAGCCGAGAAAGTTCCGGGAGGATTTCCTTTGTAGCCAGTCGTCCCTGTTCGATTAACCATTCTATCCTCGAAAAATCGAAACTACCGTGGCCCTCGAATTCGGGAGTAATCACAATATCTGCTGTTCGCCTTTCGACCGCTTTTTTCTCCTCGGTCATAATGTTCGTCATCTGGTCGAGGATATACAACGCGTTATCGAGGTTCCTCGGGTAGATAACCTCCGCGGTAGCATCGACCGCGATAATAATTTTTGCGCTTTCGGCGAGAGCTATCTCTACCGGGATAGGGAACACCAAACCCCCGTCGGCGAGCAATGCGCTATCGGTCTCCATAGGGGATAGTAAAAGCGGAACGGCGGCGCTCGCACGAAGAACAGCCGCGAGATTACCATCGGAGAAAACATAGGTTTTGCCGGTCTTAAGGTCGGTCGTAACCGCCCTGAATGATAAACGGAGATTGTCGAAATCCCCTCCGGAAGCATAATCGGCAGGTGCGCACAGTTCGATAAGTTTATTATACAAAATCTGGGCCTCGGTCAACCCCTCTGGTATATGGAATCCTAAACCGGAAAACCGAATGTGTAAAAAAAACCGTTCGGTGGCCAGACGTTGCGTTAAAAAAAGTTTTGTTCTCTCTGGATTATCCGTGAACAAGCGCTCCCAATCGATTTCCCGTGCGATATTTTCGAGTTCCCGGGGGGTATAACCCGCGGCATATAACCCACCGACAATCGCGCCGATACTCGTTCCCACGACGAGGTCGGGCCGAATACCATTATTCTCTAATTCGGCGAGAACTCCTATTTGTGAGAGTCCGCGGGCGCCTCCACCGGAAAGAACCAACGCTATCCCGCCTGCATCGCCGGCCAACCGAGGCCAAACGCGCCCCTTTCGGGGAGAAATAATATCCGGTCTTATGATAATGGTATCGACCGGTGCGGTCATCCCGGTGTCGGGAGATGCAGATAATTCCGCGGCAATACAGGAAACCGCCAATAGGAAAGTCAATAAAAGGGCAGGATAATCCCGCATAATCACTCGTTGCGAATGGCCTCGAGAGCCTGGTCGGCCATCATCCGGACGAAACCGGAAGCATCGTGAAGGCTCCTTTTCAAAGCGTTAGCGACCTCGTAGTTTCCGCGGAAATGCCCCAGCGCCTGACACGCGAAACCTCTATTAAGATAAAACGGGTCCTCGAGAAATTCCATCAGTATTGGGAGGGAATCCTCCGCTTTAAGCAATCCGAGTGTTTCGACGATATGATAACGTTCGATATCTTCGAGAGAATCGGATTGAAGCCGTTCGATAAGATACCCGCTGGCATCGTCGCCGCCTATTTTCGATACAGCATACGATGCGGCGTATCTAACATATCCGCACGAATCCGCAAGAAGCGGCATCAATACCTTTATCGCCCGCTCGTCTTCGAGTTCGCCGAGGCTGTGAGCGGCTTTTCTTCGCACCGAGGGCAGGCTATCGGAAAGCGCCTCTATCAACATCGGAACCGCCGCCGTATCGCCGCAACTACCGAGAGCGCCTATAGCCGAACTCCGGACCTTTTCGGAATGAGATTTCGCTGCCAGCATAAGCGGGACGGTAGCGCTTTTAGAGCCTATTTTTCCCAGAAGATATGCGGCATAGGCCGCGTTATCCTCGTCGGGGTTGGCGAGGACATAATTGAGCGGTTGCACAGCGTCCTCGCCGACACCGACCGCTATCCATTCGATAGCGCGGGCTTTTCGCGGCGATTTTCGGCCTATATACCGGATTGCAAACCTGACCGCTCGGTCGCCCTCTTTGATAAGCCTTTTTTTCGCGGATTCTTGTCGGTCGTAATACTTAATATCCCCTGCGGAGAGAATAAGGAATTTGTGACGGAGTTCTCTTTCATTAAGACGACCCGATGTTCCTATCGAGAGGAAAACGAGAAATAATATAATCGCCGTTATTTTATAACTTTGGTTAAACATCCGTTTTTCGGTCGAAAAATACCGACATCTCTTCTTTGACAGAATCCGCGAACTGTTCGATAATCCCGGGTATTATATATAATAAGCACGGGGCCAATTTCTCTATTCCTCCGAGCGGAACGAACTCCTTGCCGAGTGCCGTCGCTCTGACTATTTCCTCGGCTACCTTTTCCGGGGAATCGATAGGCCAGCCAAGCCTTTTGTAAAGGTTTTTTAACCTATTAATAATCTCTGTGTAGACCGTGCGTGGCGCGACGCAGGTTACGGTCACGCCGGAGCCTTTAATCTCGCGAGCGAGCGCGCGGAAAAACCCCATAAGGCCAGCCTTCGTTGAACTATATATATCGAAATACGGCACGGGTATAAGTCCGGCGAGACTCGACACCGCGCATATCTTGCCGTTCCCTCGTTCGAGCATTTCCGGTAGTATCGCCCTTGTCAGCGAGATAGCCGAAATAAGGTTAAGCTTGATAGTCCGAGAGATTTCTTCCGGGTCGCATTCCGCAAACGGTCCCGGATTAAACCTGGCCGCGACCCAGAAAGCGGCATCCACAAACCCGAAAGTGTCGCGTGCTTCGGCGATAATCTCGTCGTAGCAGTTTTCATCTGCGAGGTCGCGCGGGATTGTATTGCATTTCCCGCCGAGTTTCTCGACCCACTCTTTAAGGTCGCCGAGCCTGTCTTCTCTGCGGCTTACCGCCGTTATCCGACAGCCTTCACGGGCCATTTTAGCGGCAATTATCGAACCGACACCGCCAGTGGCTCCGGTTATCAAGATATGCTGACCGGCAAACGCTCCAGCAGCTTCTACCATTTTAGTCTTCCTCCTCGGGTAAGACAGCCGGGAAATCTATCCCGATACCGTAACGGCCGGAACCCCACCAGCTCGAATCCCTACCTTTGCCGCTATAGTGGTCGGAGCCGGAAATATCGAGCATTATACCGACAGAACCGAAATCTCTTCGCCAGTTGCCATAACCCTGGACGTTGTATTCTTTTTTGTTGATGTAACCGTCGTCGCCGCCATCGTCGATAAAAACCCCTACGCCGTTAGCGTTGCCCGCACCCTGCGAGAGGTCCCAGATAGTGTAATTATCGTCATCGGAACCGCAATCGAGAAGATAGCCGACGGCGAGGTCGTGACCACACCCCTGCGAAACACCGTGCGAGATATAACTGTCTTGGCCATCCTTATCGTAAAATATAGCCGCGCAAAGATGTGTCGCTGCACCCTGGCAATACTGGTAACCGGTGTAGATATCGTTACCCACCGCATCCCAAAGCCCACCGAAAGCGAGCCAGTAACTCGCACCCTGACCGAATATATCCGCACTGTAATTATCGTTGCCGGCGGCATCGAGCAGAAGCCCTATCCCGCCGGACCAATCCGGACGGTTGCCGTATCCGAATCCCTGAGAAAGGGATAGATGGTGGTCGGCGTAACGAAGTCGGTCGACATAAGCCCCTTTTGCGAGATAGCTATCGTTGCCCTCCAAATCGCTAAGCATACCGAAACCGGCTACATAACCGAAACCCTGTGAATAAAGACGCGCCGAGTATGAATCGTGTCCGCTTTTATCTATAAGAATGCCGAAACCCATAAAACCAGCGCCCTGACCGCCGATATCGCCGAAATACTCGTCGTCGCCGGCCCCGTCTATAAGTATGCCCGCGCCGTAGCTTCCACTAGCGAGAGCAAAATCGCCGCTGCGATAGGTATCGCGGCCTTTATGGTCGATAAGTATCCCGACTCCGAGACCGCCGCTGCCGAACGCGAAATCCTTATCGGAAACATAGAGGTCGTCGCCAGAGAGGTCGATACAAACGGCAAACGAAATAGTAGTATCGGCGCCGCCGGCAGCTACGGTATAGATGTCATTTCCCCCGAGGTCGATAATCGCTGCGAATCTCGCATTATAAATAGTCCGTCCGGGGCCGCCGATTATTACTGGCCCGCGTTCGGTTTCACACCAAAAAACGACATCACCCGCAGCGATAGTATCCGGCACCTCCGATTGGGAGTTCCCTTGAGCGGTTAATCCCTCGACTTTCTCGCAAGCCGCAACAGCGGCTTTAAGCACGATAAGTGCGCCGTCGGCGAGGCGCGTCCTGTCGATTTTCGAGGATATTTCAAATAGCCTCTCCGTCATTATTTCGCTTTCGAGTTCGGCGTCGTCGAGTTCCTCGAGCGTTGCATCGTCGTTTTCTTCGTCGATATCCGACCCGTCTTCGCGGATAAGGTAATTCACTCCCCACGTTATCAGGGTGTCCATCTGGAAACTATCGACATCGGCGAAAGCGGCGTCGAAATCGATTTCGGCCTGCTCGAACGCCGCGAATATAACATCGAGGGCGTTCCGCAACCTAACTGGAATATCTCTTTGGCCCTCCCACGGGTAATCGTCGTTTGATGATTTGACCACCGGCGTGGTCGGTTCGAGGTCCAGGAGTTTCGCCGCGTAGGATAATATCTCGACCGGGTTCTTATCTGAATTCGTAAAAAAAACTGCCAGCGAGTCGAGTGTTCGCGGCATAGCGAGCGGTCTGTCCATCAGAGAATCGACCAGCGAAAGCCTGAACGGGTCGGAGAGCAGAGAAACTACCGAGAGGTCGCGTTCACGCATTTTAATAGCGATAAGCGCCTCGTCGATAGCGTCATCGAGCTTCGGCGGACTTTCCGCCCGAACAAGCGAAAAAAGCAATAGCAACAAAACGATGGATGCAAATTTCGACATCGGACCTCCGTAACGCGGCGGTTTTTTTGTCGACAAAGTCGGTTATCGGGGTTAATCAATTTACCCGATTTTAGATTTTACGCAACCAAAAAATGGTTTTCTATTTCTTGGCTGATGTAACCCGGTTCTTACTCGATTTTAAGATTGCCGTCGATATATTCGCCATTATCGTCGAAAAACGCGGCTTTCAGGTCGGTTCTGTTTTTTATCAAACGCATTCCTTTATCGGGGCCCAGAACAAAAAGGGCAGTCGAATAGATATCGGCGGCAAGCGCGTTCGAAGCGACGACGGTAACCGCGCTGCAATTGCGGGCGGGTCTCCCGGTCGCCGGGTCGAGAATATGGTGATAGCGAACTCCGTTCACCTCGAAATAACGCTGATAGTCACCGGCTGTGGCGCAGGCGCAACCGGACGGCAGGATAAAACTCCCGGCAATCTCGTCCGGTTTTCTCGGGTGCCGGACACCTATCCGAAATTCTTTACTTTTTTTATCTCTCGCGCGTATATTCCCGCCAAGGTCGATAAGATACCGCGTGATTTGCGGTATGGAATCGAGAATAGCTCCCACGGCGTCCGCAGCGAAACCTTTACCGAGACCGCCGAGGTCGATAATCGGTCTATCCATATATTTAACAACGGTATCGCCGTGAACTGCGGTCAGCGAACGCAACCCAATCAACGCATCGGTTAATTCCGTTTCTGTCGGGACATGCCCGTCACCCGCGAAATCCCACAATTTCACAAGTTCGCCGACCTTGATATTAAAAGCGCCGGTAGTCGAATCTCTATAGGCCAATCCGGCAGATATCGCTTTAGCGAGTCGTTCGGGGACGACCACAGATGAATCAGAATTATTTAACTTGAAAAGGGCCGAGTTGCTATCGTAAGCGTCGAAAGCGGCCTCGCAGACCGAAAGCTCTTCCCAGATTTTTGTGAATGTTGCCGGGAAATCGAAATCCTTCGGCGCTTCGATAGTAATCTGGACAGAGGTGTCGAACATCACGCGCGTCCGACGCTCGGAAACCTCTCTTCCTCTACCGTGATAACCGCCACCGAAGTAGATTAATACGGCTACGATAAAGAGAATTACAACAAGAATCGCCGTTGTGCGTAGTGGTGTTCTTTTTGCGTTCTTGTTCATATATGCAAAGTATAACCTACGAAGGCATAGGTCAACAGATAAATCGATGAGAAACTATCCTAAAATATTTCCCAGAAATTCTTTCGGAAACCCTCTGCAGAAAATAAACACTTGCAAACGTATTACGAATAATTATATTTTTAATAAATAAATACAAAGCAGGAGGGGAATTATGGTCTTCTGGCCTATCGTAATTTTTTTACTCGGTCTCGTCGGCCTGATACACGAAATAACTTACTTTACCAGCGGTATTCCGATTTTCGAGCAATTTTTCGGCGAGATGACATCTATTATTATTATGCTCGTCGCATTGGGGATGTTCTATTCTCTCCATCGCCACCGAAAGCAGGAAAAAACCGAGTAACCCGTCGATTGCTGTTTAGACAAAGACATTATCGGCGATTAATTGATAGCGAACTTTGTTATTCTATAACCGTTACCGACCTCTCTTTGTCGATAAACCGAATAGTCAGGAGGTCGTCGGTTTGTAATTCGTTACCGCGCGTAATTATTTTTCCGTCTCGGCGGACAATAGCGAATCCTCTGCGGAGCGTTCTCTCTATCCCGAACCCGGATAACCTTCCAATCAACGTATTAATCTTCGAAAAGGCCCTTTCTAAATATAGCTTCTCAGCCGTTTCAGCAAAAACAACCAATTCATCGATTCGCTGTTCACTATCGTGAATCCGCCTTAGTGGTTCGAGCCAGGCCGGTCGAGAAAGAACCGAATTCAAACGTTCAAGATAATTCCCGGTATATTGTTTGAGGTTCTTCCTTATGCTGTCGTAGGACCCGAGTATTACGGAGAGCAATTCGTCGTTATCTCTCACGGCTATCTCCGCCGCCGCCGACGGCGTCGGTGCGCGGACATCCGCGACAAAATCGGATATCGTAAAATCTATCTCGTGACCGACCGCGCTGATAATTGGTAGTTCCGAGGCGAATATCGTTCGTGCAAGTTGCTCGTCGTTGAAACACCAAAGGTCCTCCTCGCTGCCCCCACCTCTACCGATGATAAGCAAATCGACATCGTCGAAATCGTTAAATTCGGTGATACCGGCGATTATATCCTTCGCGGCGCCTTCACCCTGCACTTTTGCCGGACGAAGTATAATCGTCACATACGGCGCTCTACGCCTTAAAACGTTTACGATATCGCGAACTGCCGCGCCGGTCGCGCTGGTAACGACTCCTATTCGAAACGGGTATTTCGGCAACGTTTTCTTATATTCTGGGTCGAACAGGCCCTCGGCGGCGAGTTTTTCTTTAAGTTGTCGGAATGCGATAGCGCGCGCGCCCTCTCCCACGGGAATCAGTCTACTTACGGAAAACTGGAACCGCCCGTTTTTCTCGTAAAGGGTCGGCGTCCCGAAAACCTCGACCTCCATCCCGTTTTCGGGCTTGAAACCGAGTTGCGCGGCGATATTACGCCACATTACGCCGTCGATTGTGGATTCGCCGTCGGTGAGTGCGAAATAGAAATGCCCGGAGCTGTGTATCTTGAGGTTCCGTAATTCTGCCTTTAGCCAAAGACCTCCCGGCTCGATATTCTCGAGCGTCTTGCGGCAGAGCGTATTAAGCTCGGTTACGGTATATATTCGGCGATTGTCAGGCACTGAAATTCTTCCGCGCCCGACGGATGATTGTCATCATCTCGCGGACAGCCTCGTCCAATCCGACAAAAACCGCCCGGGCGATTATCGAATGACCTATCGAAAGCTCCTCGATAGGCTCGATAGCCGCGATATTCCTGACATTTCGGTAGGTCAACGCATGTCCGGCGACGACGCCGAGCTTGAGTTTACTGGCGAGGTGCGCCGTTTTCTCGATTGTCCGGTGCGCGGCGATTTCCTCCTCGAAACTTTTCGCGGAAGCGTAATAATTCGTGTTAAGCTCGACATAATCGGAGTTAAGCGCCGCGGCGGCTTTCATATTCTCCTCGGTCGGGTCGACAAAAAGCGAAATTATTATCCCCTCGGCGGCCAACTGCTCGATTGCCGATTCCAGCTCCGGACCTTCCTCGACAAGGTCGAAACCACGTTCGGTAGTGGGTTCT
>QNEE01000025.1 GCA_003645085.1 bacterium
CCCATAAAGGTCGTCGGTAAAGAGATACACGAAGTTAGAACGGCATTTATCGGCGCGGGCGCGAGCAATGTCCGTATCTCGCATCTATGCTTCAAAGCCGGGATGGACCCGAAAAAAGCGGTAATGGTCGATACGAAGGGAACGCTCGGCACTTTCCGCGACGACCTGAAAAACGACCCGACGAAAATCGAAAAATGGCAGCTTTGCCAGCTGACCAACGCCGACCTGCTAAGAGGCGGCATACCCGAAGCTATACAGGGCCGCGACGTCATTGTCGCCCTATCAAAATCCGGACCCGGCGTTATCGAACCGGAGTGGATATCGACGATGGCAAAAGACGCTATCGTGTTCGTGTGCGCCAATCCGGTGCCCGAGATATTCCCGTGGGACGCAAAGGACGCCGGTGCGCGAATCGTAGCAACTGGCCGGAGCGATTTCCCGAACCAGGTCAACAACTCGCTCGGATTCCCCGGCATTTTCCGAGGAACGCTCGATGTCCGCGCGAAAACCATTACCGACGAGATGTGTCTCGTCGCCGCGCAAGAACTCGCCAAAGTCGCCGAGGACAATGGACTCCGCGACGACTACATTATACCGACGATGGACGAATGGGAGGTTTTCCCGCGCGAAGCCGTAGCAGTTGGAATGAAAGCTACCGAACAGGGGGTCGCGCGCCTTAAATTCTCTCGCGAAGAATTGTTCCAGATGGCCGAAAGGACGATTAAGGAAGCCCGTGACGAGGTTCACAAAATGATGGAGGAGGGCTTTATCAAACCGATACCGAAAGGTCTTCTGGAAGAGGAATAGCATAGAATCGGTTAAACAATTACAGATTATTCATAAGGGCGACCCGAGCGGTCGCCTTTTTTTATTGCATATAATGTCATTTCCCATTAAGTTAATTTTATAAAATCTCCGCGCTCTTTGCGTTCTCTACGGTAAAACGCATAACAATAATACGGGACGAATTATGGCAGAAGTGATTCTCGAAAACGTAACAAAGATATACAACGGCGGTGTGCGCGCCGTCGCCGACGCCAATCTGCACATCGCCGACTCCGAGTTTATGGTGCTCGTCGGGCCGTCCGGATGCGGCAAATCGACCCTCCTTCGGATGATTGCCGGATTGGAGGAAATCACCGAGGGGACAATCAAAATCGGCGACCGAATCGTGAACGACCTCTCGCCCGCCGACCGCGATATCGGGATGGTATTCCAGAACTACGCACTGTATCCGCACATGACAATCCGGCGGAATATGGAATTCCCGCTCAGGATGCGTAGAATGGACAGGGCCGAAATCGACTCGCGTGTCGCGGAGGCCGCGGAGATACTCGGGATTTCGGAATATCTCGACCGCAAACCGAAAGCGCTCTCCGGTGGGCAGCGGCAGCGCGTCGCCCTTGGAAGAGCGATTGTCCGCAAACCCGCGGTGTTCCTGTTCGACGAACCGCTGAGCAATCTCGACGCCAAGCTCCGCGTTAAAATGCGCGCAGAGATTTCGCAGCTGCACACGCGCCTGAAAACCACGATGATTTACGTTACCCACGACCAGGTCGAGGCGATGACGATGGGCGACCGTATCGCGGTCATCAACGACGGAATTATCCAGCAGGTCGACAGGCCGCTGGAGCTATATTCGAGGCCCGTGAACGTATTCGTGGCGGGATTTATCGGCTCCCCCGCGATGAATTTTATGCGCGGGAGATTCACCGGCGGAAACATCGAGGTCGAGGGATTGTCGATACCGCTCGATAAACCGTTCGATAAGAGGGCGTCGGCGGAGGTAATCGTCGGCGTCCGACCGGAGGACATTATCGCCGATAGTGAGAATCCGCTTTTCGAGGGCGAAATCGAGGTCGTCGAGCCGATGGGGAACGAGGTTTTCCTGACATTCCGCTATCGTGGCAAAGAGATGACCGCGCGAGTCGCGCCGGACATTAACCCGAAACCGGGCGATAAAGTCGGATTCCGATTCCGGACGAAGAAACTGCATTTGTTCGACGGGGAGACCGAGGAGAGAATCGGGGTGAATAATTCGTAGAGGAGGGTCCGCGACCCTCCCGAATGCGCGGGCGGGTTTGGAACCCGCCCCTACGAATCGAGATATTCGACGTAAACGGACGGATGGTTTTTGGAAAAGGGGATAAGGACTTGGGTCTAGGGTCTAGTCCCCACACCACACGAACATTCGGGTCGGGCGAGGGGTTTAGCCCCTATGCCTTATACCCTAACCCCTCGGCGGTGTTGGGAAGTGTGCGGGAATTCATCTGGCAACCCGATAAATCTCTCGGTTCTGGAATATATCTAATACGGTTAGAAAACGGCGGAAACGAACTTATCAAACGTGTTGTCTATCTAAAATAACCGTTTTAATGGTTTTTTGAGAAGCAACCCTACGGCTTTTTCTCCCGTGCGAGTAGCTTGCTGTATTTCGCGGTGTTGTTGATTATTCTGCCGGTGCCCATAACTACACATGTCAAAGGGTCGTCGACGACATATACCGGCAGATTGGTTTCCTCGCGAATACGCTGGTCGAAACCGCGTAGGAGGCTCCCACCGCCGGTCATAATAATCCCCCTGTCGACGATATCGCTTGCAAGCTCGGGCGGCGTATGTTCGAGAGCCCGACGCAACGCTTGCATAATCAAGCGCACCGGTTCGTCGAGTGCTTTACGTATCTCTGTGCTGGAAATACGTAGCGTTTTCGGGAGGCCGTCCACAGCGTCGCGCCCTTTGATATCCGTATGCTCCTCGCCCCCCGGGAGCTTATACGCCGAACCTATCTGTATCTTGACTCTCTCGGCGGTGTTCACTCCTATGGCGAGGTTGTATTCCCTTTTCAGATAGGTAATAATCGCCTCGTCCATCTCGTCGCCGGCGATACGTATACTGGTGTTGTTGACGATACCGGATAGGGCGATTACCGCTATCTCGCTGGTTCCGCCGCCGATATCGACTATCATATTTCCACGTGGCTCTTCGACCGGAATACCGACACCGATAGCGGCGGCCATAGGTTCATTTAGCAAAAAAACGTCGCGTGCGCCCGCGTTTTCGGCAGATTCGGTTACCGCGCGGCGCTCGACCTCGGTAATTCCGCTCGGAACGGAAATAACGATGCGCGGTTTTATAAGGAAACGTTTGCGAATTATCCGTCGGATAAACTCGCGAAGCATCTCCTCGGTCATCGTAAAATCGGCGATAACGCCGTCTTTGAGCGGCCTGACAGTGCGAATGTGTCCGGGCGTTCGACCGAGCATCTCGCGGGCGTCGTGACCGATAGCGATAACCTTGCCGGTCTCGTTCTCGATAGCGACCACCGACGGCTCGTTCAGGATTATCCCGCGCCCTTTCACGAAAACCAGCGTGTTGGCTGTCCCGAGGTCGATGCCTATGTCGTTGGATAAGATGTCGAAAATTGGCATAGTATAACCTTATTTTTAGGGAAGTCGGATAGAAGAAAACGCGTTTAACGCTTTATCCAGGCTTTTATTTTTAAGCACATTTCTCGCAATGTTTATATCCCAATATTGTAATACGAATTCTTTTAATCTACCGTTATAATTTTTCCCTATTGACGCCAAGCTACCAGGTTCGGGTGGTATATCTTCCTTTATAACTCTTTTCTGAGACTTGCGAGAGATGTCAAATAGCAGTTTTTTGGGGTCTGCAATTTCTTCCGGCTTCTTTGGCATTCTATCTATTCTCACACCAAGGAAAGATGCGAAGTTTTTCCTATCAGCAAAGAGCCAGGCTTCGACTTCGCGGATAGCGATTCGAAAAATGAGTTTTTCGTTCTTATTAAAATCAATGAATTCTTCTTTCTTCAATGGCGCGCATTCTGTCGCATTTAAATCAACGAGAACGATAACCGGATAGGTTCGCGCGATTTTATTATATTTTCGCATTTCACGTTTGATATTCCCGCAACCGTTCTTATTATAAAACGCCCTATCGGGGAACTCTAAATTCTCCGTGCGTTCTAAATAGTCAAGTAATTTATTAACTATGGCTTGGCTAAGTTCATCTTCCACAAAGATATAAATCATAACTGATTCTCAAAGCTGATTGATAAAAAGGTCTAACTGCTCTATAGTGTCAGGTTTCGTGTATTGCTCGACTATTTCGCTATATTCGAAGCCATTTTCAATAAGAGGTTTTAGTTCTTCAATATCATTCAAAGCATGAATATCAGTAGCCTCCTCTCCCGGCTTAAGGAGAAGGATTTCTTCGGGGCCGATTCCGTTACCTTTCAACAATAAATCTGGACTGTGGGTGCTAATCAGAACTTGTCTATCACCTGCGCTTTTCTGGAGTCTGTGAATCAACCGCGGTAATTTTTTTATAACGCCGGGATGGAGATAAAGCTCCGGTTCCTCCATCAACAACGGCCCTCTTCCTTCTAATAATGCCCAAAAAATACCGATAAGTCTTAAAGTGCCATCGGAAAATTCCAGTTCGTTCTGCTTTGCATCTCTTTTCCGCCAATGTTTGTAACGGACCTCAAGGTGCCTTTCTCCCGCATCGTCAAAATCCGTTAACTTCAGTTCTTTAAGTTGAGGGACGATTTTAATAAGCGCTTTTTCTATTTTTCTGAGCCTGCTTTTTTGAGTTTTTTGAGAAGTCGAAGAAATATTTTTTATTAGAGTCCATCCAAAATAATCGTCCCCCTTGCCTCGCCACGGAAATAGTTTCGGTTTCCTGATTATCTGCGGGACTATATGCAGATACGAAATTTTCTTAAAAATGTTAGCGAGTTCCCTGAAATCGGCGTTCTCACTAATCTGTTCCAGGGCAGTTTGTGTCCTTAACTCGATATCTATGTTGTCATCAGAATCGAGTCGGTTTAGTAGAGTTTTGCCGTTCTTTACTACAACTTCCCTCGATAAAATCGGTCTTCTATGCCCTCTCGGCTCCTGTAAAATGCCGATTTCATATTGCCATATTGTATTTTTTTCTTCCACTATCACTTCAATTTCTATATCAGACGGTCGCCTTGCGCAGAGGCTTCGGACTTTGCTTATACCTCCCCTTTCAGCCATCGCTTTTTGGAGTCCATTGTTAGCGATATCTTTAAGGAACCTAAAAGCATCGAGGAAATTAGATTTGCCCGAGGCATTAGCCCCTAGGATAAAAACTCGATTAGTTAAATCTACGTCGATTTTTTTAAAGTTACGCCAATTTCTTAATGTGATATGTGTGAATCGCACGGGATACTCCTAATAATTACTCTAATACAAGCCATCGACGGTTTATTCTTGCCAAAATATACTATAGAGTTCTCAATTTCAAACAAAAAAATACATTTACACTATATTCGACAAAAAGCTCTCGCCGTATTCCGTCGGTTCGGTGCCGAGGAATTCGGCGATGGTCTGGCCGAGGTCGGCAAACGTGTTCCTGTCGGGAATCCGACCGGGCTTTATTCTCGCGCCCCACATAACGAGCGGGACTATTTCACGGCTGTGGTCGGTGCTGGGTGTAGTCGGGTCGTTGCCGTGGTCGGCGGTGATAAAAAGCAGGTCGTCCGGCCCCATTGCGTTTATAATATCGGGCAACGCGTTGTCGAATTGCGCGAGACCCTCGGCCAATCCACGAGGGTCGTTACGGTGTCCCCAGAGCATATCGAAATCGACCAGATTTGTGAATATCAAGCCTCTGTCGAATTCGCGGATTAACCTGATTGTCTCCACTATGCCTTCGGTATTGGAATGTGTATATACCGGTTCGGTAATCCCAACGCCCGCGAACAGGTCCATTATTTTTCCGACTCCGACCACGGGTAACATCGCGCGTTCGACCTTCGTTAAAAGCGTCGGGGCTGTCGGTTCGAGCGAGAAATCGCGCCGTTTCGGAGTCCGAATAAAATTCCCCGGCTCGCCGACAAACGGACGCGCAATAACGCGGCTTACCCCGAACTGTCCGGTTAGTATATTTCTCGCAAAACGGCACCAGTCGTATAGCAGGCCAACGGGGACTATACTCTCGTGCGCGGCTATCTGGAAAACGGAATCTGCGCTGGTGTAGATTATAGGTTTGCCTGTATTAAGATGTTCCTCCCCTAATTCCTGGATTATCGCGGTGCCGCTGGCGACATAGTTTCCGAGTATGCCCCGACCTATTTTTTTCGAGAAAGACTCGATTACCTCGTCGGGGAAACCGTCTGGGAAAGTCGGAAACGGTCTATCGAGGATAAGGCCCGCAAGTTCCCAGTGCCCTGATGTCGAGTCTTTACCGGGAGAGCGCGGAATCAATCTAGTAACCGCGCCGGCGGGATTATCGACGGGATTTACCCCCTGGATATCCGCGAGTAGGCCGAGACCGAAATTTTCGATATTAGGCAAATCGAAACCACCTACGGCGGTCGCGGTATTCGGCAAGGTTGCGCTGCCACAGTCACCGTATAACGCGGCATCGGGCGCTTCGACAAGCCCAACACCGTCGAGTATTATTATTATCGCTTTTCGCATAGTTCTGCCTCGATAGAGGCTTCTTCGTTTTTCCACTCAAAAGTAATATGTCCTTTTGCTGATGTAAAGGCAAATTTTATTATTGGCAAACCGTTTTTCGATATTCGATTTCGCTTTTTTATCCCAAAGCCTTCTTGACAATATAATCCTGTCGGTTATAATTGAACGTTATGCCTGGATTAATAAAACCAAATGATAAGCATATCGCCGCGCTAATCGCGTTAGTCGGCGAGGAACACTCCGTTTCCGGTGAAGCTGCGATAGACTATTCTCACGACGAATCTCCCGAGATTTCCGCGACGCCCTCCGTGGTTCTAAAACCTGCAGACGAAACACAAATCGCCGAAATAATGCGATACGCGAATTCCGAATCGATACCCATCGTTCCGAGAGGGCTCGGCACCGGTGTTGCCGGCGGCGCGGTTCCGTTCGACGGCGCGGTAGTCCTGTCGCTCGAAAGGTTGAATCGAATAATCGAAATCGACACGGACAACCTGATGGTGGTAACGCAACCGGGAGTAGTTGTCGAGGAGTTACAGCGCGCGGTTAAAGAGAAGGGGTTAATGTATCCTCCCGACCCGGCAAGCCAGGATACCTGCAGTATCGGGGGGAATATCGCCACTAACGCCGGAGGAATGAGCGCGGTTAAATACGGCGTTACCCGCGATTATGTAAAAGGGATTAGGGCGGTTCTCGCGACCGGTGAGATAATCGCCTACGGCGGCAAGCTTGTAAAGAACGTCGCCGGATACGACCTGCTCCATATAATAATCGGCAGTGAGGGCACGCTCGCTATCGTTACAGAGATAACTCTCAAACTGATTCCTCTTCCAAAATGTCATATCGACCTGCTAATCGGTTTCGAGAGCGTAAAAGCCGCAACGGAAGCGGTTTCCGAGATTATCCGTAGGCGAATTGTCCCGACATCTATCGAGTTTATGGAGGGGGATATCGTCCGAATGGTCGCGGAGAAATCGAGCGCGACGGTCCCTATGGTCGACGCCGGCGCCCATCTCATAATATCTATCGACGCGGATGACGACGAAGAATTGAAACGCCGCTATCTCGAACTCGGCGATATCGCTCTCGAACTCGGTGCGATGGACGTCCTTGTGGCCGATTCGCCGCACCTTCAGAAAAGGCTCTGGGAACCGCGGATTTCGTCGCGGGATATTATACGCGAGGTCAGCCCGACTATTATGGCCGAGGATATCGCGGTTCCGCGCGCAAAACTGCCACAACTCTGGGAAGGCGCACGAAAACTCGGCGAAAAATACGGCATCAGGGTGCTTTCGTTCGGGCACGCCGGCGACGGAAATCTGCATATCGACGCCCTCAAGGAGAATATCCCAGACAAGGAGTGGGAGGATAAGATGGAGAAGTATGTCCCCGACCTATTGAAATTGGCAGTAAAACTTGGCGGGACAATTACCGGTGAACACGGAATAGGTTATATCAAGCGGAAATACCTCCATATCGGAGTCGGCAAAGCGGAACGAGAACTGATGGCACGTATAAAAAAGGCTTTCGACCCGAACGGGATTCTAAATCCCGGCAAGGTTATTTGATTCGATAATCGCCCTTCTAACTCATTGCATAGCATCTTTCCAGCACCGACCGGTGTAAATTTGCCGCACCCTGAATGGCGCGGCTGTCATTAGATACCAAATATTAGCATTTTTAGGGAATGGCATTTCAGAACGCCACACCAGCAGGTTTATTTTCGTTGTTGCTGCCATGGGTTCTCGTACATCGGTCTATCGGGTGAGCGGTGCACACCGCTTCGGCTCGAGGACCTCGATGTAGCTTTGCGTTCCGAGACTGGAATAGTAATTCTTGTATTGTAACGTCCGGGGGATTCTATTGTAATCGAGGCGACGATACCGTCCGCCGGAACCAGCCGGGTTACCTCCAGAACGGCTTCCTTTTTCGGTCCGAGAGTCTTTTTATTCCACGATAATTTCAATCTATCGGATTGATAATCGTCGACTCTAACGACCCGTTTCGCAGCGGTTCTGTTGGTTATAGTTATTTTTGCGGTCTTTATGGAGTCGGTAAATTCTACGGCGTAAGGATAAACACCGACCTCGCCGGTGCTAAATGGTATATTCCCGGTATCGGTTTGGGTTACGAAAGTCAGGCGATATTTCTCTGTATTCTCTCCGATTTTAACCGTAACGGCGGCCGATTTTTTCGCGCGACCACGATACCCTCGCGAGTTGAAACGCAATTCGATTGGCGCGGTTTCACCGGGATAGATTACAGTTTTGGTTAGCGGAGCTTTTGTGCATCCGCAATATGGACGCACTTTCTCGATAACAATCGAATCACCACCCGAATTCGTCAGTTTGTAAATATGGGTAACAACCGCATCCGGCGGTATTCGGCCGAAGTCGAAATCGATGGCGTCGAATTCCGTTTTAGGCGGCCCTGCGGATGTTTCGGCGATACAGCCACCGAAAACGAGGACAATCGAGAAAAAACAAAGCATTTTGTCCAGGGTCATCTTTCCCCCCTTATTTCTCATTATCTAAGATGTCGACCGCGCGTTCGGCACTATACAAAGGAAAATCAGGTCGCTGTCGCTATTGTTTCTCAATTGGTGCTCCGCGAACGGGTCTATATATGCGAAACTCCCGGGACGAATCGGATACTCCTGCCCCTCGAAAACCAAAGTTCCCTCGCCGGAAAGGACGAAGACCTCGTGCTCGTGCGCGTGTTTATGCAAAGGGCTCCATCCGCCGGGGGCAACCACAAATCTCCGCATAGCGAAATTCGGAGCGCCGTCGGCATCGGAAATAAGAACTTGAATCGTTACATCGTGGGCACCTTCCATCTCGACCGGTTGCGGGGCAATCTCGCTTTCATGCATAGATTTCATCAGATTTTCTCCTGTTTTTCCGGACTTCTTCCCTCAGATTAATTATTTTTCCCGGCAAGCGCCTTCGAGATTCTCGACATAGATTTGTAAAACACGACGAGAGTTATTATCCACATTATCAAATGAACAAACATAAAGACCAGACAGCCGATAAACAGGAAAACCAGGCCTGCTCCACGTTCCCTGCCGAGAAACGGGTGGTCGAAATCGGGTTTCCCGTGATAATGCGGCGGATATCCGGGAGGCATACCAGACATCCCGTATTCCTTCTCGCGTTTTTCGCGCATTTCGACCGGCATATCCTCGTCGATAGCCTCGTGCATCCGTTTGCGGACGAGCTTGCGGAGTTTCTCTTTCGGGTATTCCTCTTCGCCGAAAATTTCGATTTCGATTTCCTCGATTGCTTCATCGACGAGTTCGTCGATTTTTTCCTCGAGTTTTTCGGGGTCGAAATCGCCGAATTCGCTCACAATAAACGTATCTTCCGCCGCGATTATAACCTTGCCGCTCGTTTGTGCGAGCGCAAAACACGCGAGAACGAGCAATAGTAAACCGGACTTTTTTAGCATTCGACATACTCCTTATTTTTAGCGTTAGTGACTTTTGCAAAACAGTTGGTAAATATCATTCCGAGAAGCGAAGTGGCGAGAAATCTTCTGAATAACAACGATTTAAGATTTCTCGCGGACGCTCGAAATGACAAAATTCTCTATTTTGCAAGGTCTATTTAGGGTGAATGTGCGTTCTGCTAATTAGATTATTCTGTTCCCACCTCGGACGTCCGTAGGACGTGAAAATGACGAGAATTAACGGGTTCACTCTCGTTCGAGGCAATAACGGTCATAACCGTAACCCTGGGGATTATAGGTTACCGGTTGAAAAGAGATAAAAACCAGCGATACTTAAGGCAAATAATTCACTCTCACGAACCGCGCGCTTTTTTCGACAGCTGGGTCTTTAACCCACAAAAGCACTTCGGTATTTCGTTTAAGCGATTCTCGATATTCGATATTCGGCATAGAGATGGAAATATCTATAAACTCTCCCGGACCAACGCTAGCCGAGTTTCTATCGAGCTCGAAATGTTTCGGGTCGCCGGGGATATTCCCACGGGTTAACTCGACGGACAATTTGTTTTCCTCGACCGGAACCGAAATATAAGCGCTTACATCGTGCGCTTTCGAATCGTTATTGTAGACCCGAATTATGCCGTTTCCGTCCTCGTCGAGTTTCAGAACCGACGGCGCAACCGCGATAGGCAACCCACCCGGACGGGTAAAACGGTTTTCGGTGGACACAGTTTCCAGCAGATACGAACCTACCAATACGGTCCGGAACATTCCCCCGGCATCTTCGGGCATAATGCGTAACTGAACGAGAAACCGTCGATTCATCAACGACGAATCCCCGGGGAAATCTACCAGAAGTCTTCGGGTCGCGGCGCTGTCCGGTTTCGCGACAATAGGCCGTTCTCCACCCACAATAAGATACGCCGGGTCGGGGATTTCCTCGTAGCCCTCGAGCCAGTTTTCACGGACTTCCGAAGGCAACAACGGATTTGCGAGAAAAACGACCGACCCTTCCGCGTTCTTATCGACGTGAATGACCAGCGGGACACTCAGGTCAAATCTTTCGCCCACCGGGATATTCCTCGCGGTGAACGAGGCCGGACTCATCCGGATTGCGAAAGCGCTCCCCGCAAGAACCACAAGGAGCGCTATCTTCGAGATAGGCTTCGGGTAAAAGACCATTATGGTGCTATTGCAACGATATAGACGGTTATTGTGTGGCTACAACCGTCGTCGGCCGGATTTGGCGCGGTCAATTTTGTATATAAATGATAGCTTTCGCCGGCAATCGTGCTGTAGTAGAGTATCGCACCGCCGAGGTCCTCGCCCGTAATATCTGTATACGTTCCGGGAACCGCACCCAGTTCGCCCTTGCCGAGTCTTAGATAATACGTGTTCAGTCCAGCCGCGCCGCCGGGCGACCACGCAACGGGAGTGCCATAACCACAAGGTCCGGGTGCTACAGAATTACTGTAAGCCTTAAATTCGAGGTTCACATTGCTCGTATTTTCGACATAGATATGGTCGCCACCGGCACCAGTGGTCATTTCTACCGTTTCGCCTTCGTTGACATTGCCGACGGGCCAATCGGTGTATTCGGCCGAATTGTCGGCGGTTTTTAGCTCGAAATCGATGTAGTTACAGGTTACGGTGATAGTAAAATTGTCGCTGCTCTCCGCGAAACCCGCTATCGCACCGAAAATGATAACCAAGCCGATTATTATAATATATTGTTTCATAACTCCTCCTCTTCTATATCGTCGATATTATTTTTTTCTAATGCGCTATCGCCGGGGTTATTAGAATTTCGGATATTAAACGATGCTGCTCGCCGTATTCCCCATCTGTCGGCAAAAGTAGCCACGCGAAAAGGTATCGGTCCTCGCCGGCGGGAATATCGGCTTCCACAGGCGTAGACGCCGTATATATCGGCACTCCGTTACTAAATGGAGGAACGGCGTGTATCGCCTCGCTTGCCCATCGGAATCCGCAGGTGTCGACTCCGCCGATAGTCCAGACCTCCCACGGCATCCAGAGAGTATCTGCAGTCCCGGAGTCGGGGAAATCTCTCACAGTGGAAAAAAGGTCGACTAGAACGTTGCAGTTATTCACCAGGTGAACGGCCTCCCCCAATTCCATAGCTGCGGTATCCCCGGGATTGACCCCGTAGATATGCCAGGCGAGATATGTCGAGCCGCCTATCTCCTGCAATTCCATATCGAGGTAGTTCACGGTTACCTGTATTGCGAACGGTTCGATAGCGTCCTGTCCGAACGCAACAGATAATAAAACTAAAAGAACCGATGCGGAAATTAAGGCTGTGCGCGCACCGGATATTCCTACGGGGTCTTTGCTGGCAAGACGGAAATAAAGGCTTTTTAATTGCATAAGCGCCCTTAACTCTATACTAAACTTTATATTCGGTATAAAAGTATATTTATTTTTCCGTTAAATTCAAGCTTTTAAGGAATTTTTTTAAAAAAATTTCGCGAGTGCAAAGATAACGCGCGGCGCCTCTTTATAGCTACAGCTAACTGTTCCTGAAAAATCGGAATTAAAAGATAATAGCTATCGTCAATACTTTCTGACCACCGCCACGAGTTTGCCGAGTATATCGACCTGTGTCGAGTCCGGGGTAAGCTCGATAGGTTCGTAATTGTCGTTTTCCGGGCAGAGATAAGCCTTTTTTTTCTGGAGTTTGAACCGCTTCAGAGTGGCCTCGCCATCGACCAGCGCCGCGACTATATCTCCGGACTCGGCGATTTCTTGTTTACGAATTATCGCGGTGTCTCCGTCGAGTATGTTCGCGCCGACCATACTGTCCCCATTTATCCGAAGAGCGAAAAGCTCGCCACGCGGAACCAGAGAAGAATCGACCTCGATATAACCTTCGTATAGCTCCTCCGAAAAAACGGGCTGCCCCGCCGGAATCCGTCCGATAATCGGAACCATAACCGCAGCGGATAATTTCTCCGTGAGGACTATCCCCCGCGAGATATTATCACGGAGCTTGATATGTCCTTTATCCTGTAACGTGCGAAGCAGTTTGTGTATCGTCGATGGCGTTTTTCCAAGTCGCCCGGCGAGGTCGCGCACGCTCGGCGATATTCCCTCTTTTTTTATAAACTTCTTTATCTCGCGCAAAACCTCGTTCTGACGTTTCGTAAGTTTCTCCAGCATAGCTAATAACCTCCGTTACGAACATTTGTTCACAAAAATAATAGAGGTGAACATTTGTTCTGTCAAGCGGTTTTTTTCGAGAGTAGTTTTCCTAAGAATTATAGGATAGGATATCCGTTATCAGATGTTTCATAATCCGCGATTATAGTTGTAGTTAAGTTCATAGCAATCGAATTTTAAATCGAATCCTTTTATTTAGTTCCCACTTGCTTTTTCTATTCCAATCTTTATCTTGCATCCGTAAAAAGGCTCAATACGATACAAATCTCGTGGCAAAACGACTATCCAAAGAAATCGGACTACTCGGCGTATTCGCTATCTGCACCGGCGCTATGATAAGCTCCGGCTTTTTCCTTCTACCCGGTATAGCCGCCTCGAAAGCCGGTCCCGCCGTAATCCTGGCATACATCCTTTCGGGTCTGCTGATTATCCCCACCCTTTTCTCTATGTCCGAATTATCTACGGCAATGCCTCGTTCCGGTGGGACATATTTTTTCATCAGCAGAAGTCTCGGGCCGATGTTCGGCACTATCGACGGTGTCGGTGTTTGGCTCGCGATGTTATTAAAAAGCAGTATCGCTCTGGTCGGTCTCGGAGCGTATCTGGCTCATTATGTCGGTTTACCGCAGGTTATTATCGGGGTGATTTTTGGTGTGGTCTTTATGGCCATTAATCTAATCGGCACGAAAGAAACCGGCGGTTTGCAGGTCGGTATGGTCGTCGCTCTATTGGGAATACTAATATATTTTCTTGTAGCGGGTCTCCCGCGAATCGAACCGGCAAACCTTAAACCGTTTACCCCTTTCGGAACGGGCGCTATTCTACCGACGGCTGGTTTCGTTTTTGTCAGTTATATCGGTCTTACCAAAGTAGCGAGTGTATCCGAGGAGGTCCGCAATCCCGGGCGGAATATCCCGCTGGGAATGATACTTTCGCTTGTCGTTGTAATTACGATATATGCTCTCGGTGTATGGGTCGTTGTCGGTGTTCTTCCCGCCGAAGAGCTTTACTTTAGCCTTACGCCGATAGCCGATGCCGCAGGCGTTATCGTCGGCCCCGTGGGCGTGATATTAATAACTATCGCGGCGGTTCTCGCTTTCGCGACGACCGGCAACGCCGGTATTATGTCGGCCAGCCGTTATCTTCTCGCTATGGGTCGCGACAGAGTTATTCCACATCCGTTCTCGCGCCTCTCGCGCTTCCGCACGCCGAAAAACGCCATCCTGCTTACTTCGGGAATCGTTCTGTTGATTGTCCTTACGCTAAACGTCGAATCTATCGCCAAACTCGCCAGCACGTTTCAGATTCTCGTTTTCGCATTTATAAATATCGCCGTTATCGTGATGCGCGAAAGCGGCATCAAAAGCTACGACCCGGGTTTCAAAAGCCCGTTGTATCCGTATATACAAATCGCCGGTATTCTCGTAGCGGTAATACTAATTCCGGAGATGGGTCTTATTGCGAGTATATTCGCTCTCGTTCTCGTGAGCCTCGGCGTTGTGTGGTATTATCTTTATGTTCGTCGGAGAGTAACGAGCACAGCCGCAATCGGCAAGATGGCGGAGAGAGCTGCCGAGAGACTTCTCGCCCGCGATGCGCACGCCCTGGGGCTCGATAAAGAACTACGACAGATTTTGAAAGAGAAGGGTCTCCGCCGCGAGGACCCGTTCGAAAGGGTTGTTCGAGAAGCCGAATTCCTGGAATTGGAGTGCGGCTGTGAAGCTGAAGAGGTTCTGCACCGCGCCAGCCGGATTCTCGCCAAACGCAGCGGAATGTCCACCGACCTTCTTTACGGCGCTCTGCTCGAAAGAAGTCGTCTCGGGGAAACGCCCGCCGAGGCCGGTATCGCGTTGCCGCACGTCCTTATGAATGATGTCGAAGACTTCTATTTGGTGATGGCTCGGAGCATCGACGGCATCGAATTCCCGATGTCCGAGCAGTCGATACATGCGGTTTTCGTTCTACTCGGCAGCCGTAAAAATCCCGCACAGCACCTACGATTCCTCGCGGAAATAGCCCGTCGCGCTGAAGACCCAGCATTTCTCGATTTGTGGATAAACGCGAAAGGGAGAGCCGAGATTATAGAGGTTCTTTTAACAAAGGAAACATAGTGGTATTAGTTGTTCCCTGTTTAATGAGAAGTTTCCCAAAAATTCAGATTATATGTAGCCCGGATTATTATAGAGATTTATAGTAATTAGCCGTAACCGGGCTGTCACGGTTTTTGCATTGTCCTATAAGGTATTCGGAATATATTATTTTCGGACGCAAAAACGCCCCACAAATATCCCAAAGACCACATCCGTGCCAGCCCAGGATTCCCGGTATATCTATGACCCACGATAAAGACGGGGGCTACGATATATATAACTTTACTTATTAGAACATTTCTGTTCTAATAATTTGACAATCTATGATTGTTGAATATATTAAAGACAAATACAACCAATCGGAGGGAATATGAAAAACCTTACAATGTTGTTCTTTCTAATAACCTTTTCTTTTGCGTCCGCCGCCGGCCCGGGTGCGATAACTTATCAGGGCAAACTCACCGACGACGCCGGTGTCGGGATAAACGATACGGTCGATGTAGTTTTTAGAATATACGATTCGGAGACCGCCGGCGCGCTGCTCTCCACCAACACGGTTACGAATGTTTCGGTGGTAAAAGGTCTTTTCGACGCTTTGTTCGAGCCGGACCTTTCGAGACAGGAGCTTTCCGGCGATATGTTCCTCGAGGTCGAAATCGACGGGAATATCCTTACTCCGAGGTTACCCGTAACCTCGACGGTGCTCGCTATGAAGGCGATTTACGCCGATACCGCCCTTTACGCTGATACGGCAGGTGTAGCGCAATTCACCGAAACTATAAACTGGGACACCCTGCAGGCTTATATAGACTCGACGGCTGCAACCAGTTTCGTATCCTCGAGCGGGGACACTATTTTCGGCGACCTTATTCACGCCAACGGCAAACGCTCTCTCTGGTTAAGCCCCGGCGGAATCGACAGAAGCTGGATGTTTAACAGCGGCGATACAGTCCACTGGAGCGCCAGCGTTCCGATTAAAATATGTATGAATTCTCTGGTTATCGACCCCGGCGGCGAGATTAGAACGACTCACGACCTAGTCGTGGGGGACTCGTTATTTATCGGCGACGGTATCGAACTCGGCGGTGTATTTCACGACACCTGGCCAGAACCGAACTGGGATACTCTCGGCGCGTATATGGATACTGCCGCCACCGATTTCAGTGGAATCGGCGGCACGATTACCGACGACCAGGTCCCCGACGATATCACAATAAATTTCGCAGACAGCGCGGGAGCCGTGAACTGGTTCGATATAAGTGAAATACCGTTCGAGATTCTCGACGGCGATAATGTGGGTTTCGAGAAGTTATGCGTTTATGGTGAACCGTGGATTACAGATAGCGCCGCTTTCATCGCGGGGGATGAGATTAATATCGCTCAGACCGGACGCGCGATAACGATTTCATTATCACCCGATTTCGCCAAGTGGATATATACCGATACGATTATCAAGCCGGAGAGTATCGCGGACGTATGTCCGAACGCTACCGATTTAATCAGCCTTGGCAACACCGATTTACAATGGAAAAATCTCTTTTTCTCCGGCCGGCTTGTTGTGAACGGGGACTCGCCACCCTATAAAATCCTTAAGACCGACGAGTTCGGCGATGCGTTCTGGGGAGACGAATTCGGTTACTGGAGCGTATTCGATTCCGTGTTGCAAACTAACGCGCATTGGGGTCTTGCACGAGGAGCCGGTAACACTTTCGACGGCGATATGACACACACGCATGTCAATCTCGGCGAGGGTAGTCTGACCGGCAACTCAGGCGAACCCTCTCTCGGCTATATGACCGTCGGCGGCGGCAAAGTAAACGCCGCGGTCGGCGATGTGTCTGTCGTTGCCGGCGGCGAAAATAACTCCGCTTTTGGGAACTGGTCGGTCGTCGGCGGAGGCATATCTAACACCGCTACGGGGCCGTTCTCGGTCGTCTCGGGCGGCGGTTATAACGACTCCGGTGCAGAATATACGGTTGTAGCCGGCGGTCACAAAAACAAAGCGCATGGCTATATCTCGACAATAAGCGGTGGAGAATTCAACAAAACCGACGGCGCTTATGCGACCATTCCCGGCGGGTATCAGGTCGCCGTTCACGGCGATTACTCGTTCGGTTTCGGCAAGGGACACAGTTCCGATAGCGTTGTAGTTGCCGATTCTTTCGACATCGTTTTCGCGACGACCCTTCCTGACAGGTCTTACGAATTCGGTATTAATATATTAGACCCACAGCATGCGCTTCACGTTCTGGGGAATACATATATCGACGGCGATATAACCACTACCGGCGGTATCGAACTTGGCGGTGTCTATAGAAATACCTGGCCTATCTCGACGGGCGATATTACCGAGGTTATCGCGGGCGACGGACTTACTGGTGGCGCATCGAACGGCCCCGTGACAATCGACCTCGGCGACGGAATCGGATATACGCCGAATATAGATAATTTTGTTATTAACCTCGGAACCGGTCTGGGTTTCGCCGCCGACGAAATCGTCCTGACAAATACCGGTGTAATAGCCGGAACCTATTCCAATCCGACAATCGAGGTGGACCAGCAGGGGAGAATTACTTACGCCTCCAGCGGCGGAGCATCGTATCTCACCGGCGGCGGCACCGACAATTACATCCCCAGATGGAGCGGAGCGAGTGGGCTCGAAGATTCGCCGATTTTCTCCGACGACGGCGGTTTTATAGGCATAGGGACGTCTTCACCAACCCATACACTAACGGTGGTGGGCGATATACGTGCGACCGGCGCGATTACCGCAGGCAAAGAACAGATATATATCGTGGACAAGTTCGATTTCCGGTCGCCGGACAACACCGTTGGGTATATGTTCGGCTTAGCCGGATTAGCCGGAGAACCGGGAGGATTTTACGCGCCCATTCATCTGCCAGATAAGGCAATCGTGGATAGTGTCCGAGCTTATTTTCTCGATAATTTCGCTGTTGAAAACCTGACTATGGAAATCCACCGGTTCAACCATGACGGCACAAGCGAAATGGTCGTAGCAGATTTCCCATACATCGGTGAAGATGCTACGGTTCGATTCGTTACTAATCTTACCGGTTTTATGATGGACCTGGAAGCATTCAAATATTGTTTCTACGTTAGTTTCGACGCTTACGACGCGACGAACCTCGCGTTCGAGGGTGCGGTTATATACTGGCACAGATAGTCTCTTCGCCGCTTTATTAAAATCTGTATCTCCTCCTATGAGAATTCTATTCGCAACCCGGAACGAGGATAAAATACGGGAGATACGCTCTATTCTAAAGAATCTTCCTGTGGAAATATCGACCGCCTCGGACTTTCCAGATTTGCCGGAAATTATCGAGGACGGCGCAACGTGCGCTGAAAACGCTTTGAAAAAAGCTCGCGAGGTTTGCCGGTTTACGGGTCTCTCAGCCCTTGCCGACGACAGTGGTATTTTCGTCGAGGCGCTCGGCGGGGCGCCCGGGGTTTATTCTTCGCGGTTTGCCGGACCGGATTGTTCCTACGCCGATAATAATCGTAAATTACTTCGCAAATTGAACGGTATCCCAAAGGAAAAGCGCGATGCGTATTTTCTATGTATCGCGGCCCTCGCTACTCCAGACGGACGGGAATTTACCAGCGAGGGCAAACTCCACGGCAAAATAACGACCGAAAGCCGTGGCGAAAACGGTTTCGGTTACGACCCTGTATTCGAATTACCGGACGGAAGAACGGTCGCGCAGATTAGCCCAGAGGAAAAAAACCGGATAAGCCATCGCGCGAAGGCGTTTCGTGCTATGCGTAGAGTTATCGAGGGATTAATCGAAGAAAACGGCAAATAGGATTCGAGAAACGGAATATTAAATCGAGCAACTTAGAATCCGTCGAACGCCACTCCGAATTTATGCGTCGTTCCGAGGACGCCGTAATGCTCGAACGAATAATCCGCCCAGATGTTGCTGTAGCGCAGTCCGAAACCAGCTGTCAGACCGTCGAGCGTCTCACCGTCGGCAAGGTCGCCGGTTATCCGTTCGCGAATACGATACCCCACACGAAGATAAAGCGGTTTAAGCTGGACTATCTCAATACCGAAACCGCTAGAAAAACCGGCATCTACCGCCCAATCGGCCTGAGCGATTGCGAACAGCGGCAACCCTTTAAGGCGGTAACTCGCGCCCAGGCTGGTAGTCATCGGAAGCGGGTCGGTCGTATCGACAAATGCGGAAATCTGCGCACCGAAATTTTTCAATACGAAACCGAGGCGTCCTCTCCCGTGGTCGAATTTATATAGTGCGCCGATATCGGCTCCGAGAGCCATAGCGGAGAAAGTGTCGATACTGCTGTATGCGAAATAGGGCGCGAAACCTATCGAGATATGCTCCGCTATCTCACGGCTATAAGCGAGCGAAACCGCGAGGTCTGTCGCGCCGAACGAGCCGAGAATGTCTCCGTTCGAGTCCGTTTTATCCATACTACCGTATGTCAAGAAACGGAATGCCAGGCCGAGTTTGCCGAAACTGAAACCGCGTTGTGCGACGACATCCCCTGCGGTTAAACCGACATAGAGGACACCGAAGCTCGTTCCGGCGGATGTTTGCCGCTCGAAGCTCATCGCCGCGGGATTCGAAAGGAAACCATCGGGACCGACGGCATAACCGACCGTCGCGCCTCCTAAAGCGCAAGCCGACGGCGAGAAGTTCATTTTGAGGAAAGTCATCCCGCTCGTCCCGGCGTTCTCGGAGATGGCGAACGCGGAGGTTATCAGAACGATTATAAATAATGTAATAATCAATTTCATCTTTAAGGCCTCGCTATATACGTTTTTCTTTGAGCTTTTGAGAATAATTTTTAATTTACGTTTCGTTTGAAACGCTACATAATAGACTATGCATTCATTCAGGCATCGGCGTTACCTTACACGCGAATTCCTTTGCCAGCGCGTCCGCGCGGGCGGCCGCCTCGGCCTTAGTAGCGAAACTACCGCCATAAACGAGATACAGTGTATCCCCGCCCTGCTCGACGGGGACTATCCACGTTTTAAGACCCTCACCCTTGACCTTGACCGCCATCTTCTCCGCAAGACTCATCATACTGAACGCGCCGAATTGCAAAGCCCAGCGACCCGAGGTTTCTTCTATCGTATCCCGAACGGGTGGAACGTTGCCGCCGGGTATCGACAACTCGACGAACCGGTCGAGATAGTCCATTTGCTCGACTAATTCGATATATCGGGCGCAACTATCCGGGTCGGCGATATCGCCGCAATATAGCTCCGCGAGTCCAAGTTGCGCTAGCGGGAGATATTCCGCGTCCGTAACCCGTGCGAAATAACCTCTCGCCGCATACGACTGCGCGAGAACATGACAACACTGCCCCAGAAATAGCAGGTCCTTTTGCGTCGGCGATTCTATCCGTTCGGCAAGGTCCTTCGCCGATTGATAAAGCCCTCGCGCATAAGCCAACTCCGCCCGGACGGATAACGTCGAGTCGCAAACGGCCTGGCTTAAAGAAATATCCATTTCTTCGGGATTGACAATCGCGGCTTGCTGCGCGACAGCAATAGCCAGAAAAAACTGCATTATAACAGATATGCGAATTGCGTGCCGAATTTTTTACTCCTCGTTTTTCGATAAATTTAGGCACGCGCGTTGCCGATGTCAACTATAAATACAGAAGTAGGGGTTTTATAATAAGTTCCCCGAAAAATAAAAACGCGAATAC
>QNEE01000026.1 GCA_003645085.1 bacterium
GGAGAAACGATTGTGATGAGCGTCGACCTTAACAACGACGGCACCGAGGCCGCGACGGACGTTTCTGGGAGGATTACCGAATCCAGTCCGTATATCTCTATAAGCGATAATGCTGCGACCTGGCCGGATATCGCTGTTGGAGCGACCGAAACCTCGAACCCGAACCATTTTAAGTTTATGGTTAGCGCTTCTACACCGTGCGGACAGGATGTTACGTTTACGCTTATAGATACCTGTAACGCGGAGTTTGTGGATACGAGTTATATTCTGGTTACAATTCAGAGTCCGGCACCCGATTTATCTTATCTGAATCACTCTATTTATGACGGTGCGGGCGGGGACGGCGACGGTTACGCGGAAGCCGGAGAATCTTTCGTTATGGCGGTTACTCTCGATAATTCTGCCGCGGTCAACGCGCAGAGTGTTTCCGCTTCGATTTCCGAATCCGACGCTTATATAACGGTTACTGATAATACAGCCGATTGGCCCGATATACCGGCATCCGGTTTCGCCGGGAGCCTCGCTCCGCACTTCAGCCTTCAGGCCGATACCGAAACACCTTATCTGCATAACGCGACAATAACTATCAACTGGGTTTCGTTCTGCGGCAGTGGGAGCGATAATTTCACACTTACTATCGGCGACCCGACGAATAATGCTCCGCAACCTCCGGAACTCGATAGGCCGTTCCCGTTCGAGCGTATCGGCGACGGCGCGCTATCGATGAACCCCGACCTCGATTGGTTTATTCCGGACGACGCCGACGGCGACCAGCTCCATTTCGAGGTTCGGTTCGGTGAGGACGAAACTATGGCCGGTGCGACTTCTATCAATAGTAGAACCAGCGCGACAGGTTTTACGCCGATACCCCCGGTCGGCGAGGGCGGCGGAATCGAGACATACGCCGTCGGTTCGCAGAGCGAAGGTCCTCTCACCGACGGTTCGACCTACTGGTGGGACGCCCGCGCTCACGACGCCAACCAGTGGGGCGCTTACGCCGAAAATCGTTCGTTCACGGTCGATGTTTCTCGCACCGAATCCGATTGGTTCCAGACGACCGACGAGCAATTCGTTACCGGTTCGGTTAGCAACCTGACCGTTTCCTCGGATAAAGTTACTTCCGAGGAGGGCGTTACTATCTATTTCGAGGACGATTTCGAGAGCTACTCCAGCTACGACGATTTCGCCGCCGAATGGGCAACATCGGGGAGCTATCTTTCGTGGCAAACAGCTAATTACCATTCGGCGAATCACGCTATCCGGGTCGACGATGCATCGGGCACGGCGCGTTCCTATTTCTATCACAGCTTCGGGCCTCTCGAAAGCGGCTTTATGACCGTCTGGTCGATGACCACGAATTCCTCCGACGAGGGGGAAATAAACCGTTTCTATACCGACGGCGGCTCAACCAGGAAGGGACAACTCTATTACCGTTCCGGTTATGTCGCTTACTGGGACGGCTCGACGCGCCACAATCTCGTCGCTATCGACCCCGGCAACTGGCATGAGTATCGAATCGATTTCGACTGCGGCGCCGGTGAGGTCTATGTTACTATCGACGGCGGTGCGCCGTTCGGTCCGTTTGTATTTATCGGCGGTGCGCCTATTAATATAGATATAGTCGCGACAGGCACTATCGGTGCGAATGGTTATACTTGCGATTCCTATTACGATGATTATTTAATCGGTCAGGAGGGCGGGACCGGCAGCGGGACTATTATCTCCGAGCCTATCGTTTTCGGCTGGAATCCCGGCTATTCGGCGTGGGATGAGGTTCTCTGGACACAGGACGCCGGCGACGATATTACGGTTGTTTGCGAGCAACGCTCCGGTGGCTCCTGGGTTCCGTTCGATTCGGCGACTACCGCTTCGACTACCGGCAGTTTAGATATTTCGCCGTTGGGGACTACGGACACTATTCGTCTCCGTGCCGAGATGACGACGGGCGCAATGCAGGCAGATATGTATGACTGGGCTGTTACCTGGGCCGCAGGAATGATTGGTGTCGAAGTTTATAAAGGCGGACCGACCGGGCCGAGGTATAACACGACCTCGTGGGACATCGGTCAACTCCCCGAGGACACCGTTATCGTGATGGACGCCGGCGATTGCGCATATATCAAGAACACCGGCACTGTGCCGATAGATATACGGCTCAAGGCCGAGACGACCGGCTGGAGTCTGGCGGATGCCCAGGGCGCCGACGCGGCTCTTATAATGGGTCTTTTCGACATCGAGGCCTCGCCACCAGCACCGGCCGAATTCAATTCTCCTACGGACGTTCTAAACTCTATTTTTAAGCTAGCCGGCGAGACCGACACCGAGTCGTTCGCAACCACCAGCGCTAACGGAGTCGATATATCGATAGCCGCCGGGAGATACCTGTATCTCTATTTCGGCACACCTACTGCAAACACGCTGCCCGACGAACAGACGATTACAATAACCGTCGAAGCTGTGAGCAGTATGTAGGGATTAGTTCGCTAAATCGCAGCGCGTAATTCGGCCTGTCACGGTCCAGTAGGACAGGCATTCTTGCTGTCCCTTCTGGTAGCGAATAGGGAATTGTTCTGCCACTGTCCTACGTTCTTGTTTTTAAGATTAGTGTGTCCTGTAGAAATCGAATTGTTTCGTCATTTCGAGTTCTATTCTCTGTCATTTCGAGCGAAGCGAGAAATCTTAAATCGTTGGCATCCAGAAGATTTCTCGTCGCTATACTCCTCGAGATGACATTTGCGAGCAATTCTGCAGTGGTCATAAGATAATCATTGACAAAATGAACTGCGCGACCTATACTTTTATAATTATAGAAAAACATCTTTTTATCGAAATTCCGGCAAATTTTTTACCTCGAGGAGGAGGGAAAAATGCGTAAATTCGGTTTGTTCCTATTTACCACTGTTCTAATGCTCGGAGGAGTGGCTCTCGCAAACAACACGTCCCCTATCGATGTAGGTTATATGCACTTTACTTACAACGGTAAAGTTCATGCACCCGAGTTCTATTCGCCCAATGCGGGTCTGGACGCAATGTCCCCCTATGACTACGAGTTCCTGGTCAGTTGTCATTTCGATACCGGCGGTGTCGATGTCGCTTTTCTTATCGATTCATCCGGTTCTATGATGTCGGCTATCGCAGATGTTAAGATGACTATCGGCGGGTTCGCCGACAGTCTCGATGCTTCCGGGTTCGATTATCGGCTCGGAGCCTGTCCTTTCGCCGATAGCACGGAGCATATGTGGGATTTTGACCGAACGACGCCGCATCCTATTTACGAAATGACCGACAGTGTAAGTTGGTTTCAGGATACTCTATTGGGATGTAACGCATCCGGTGGCGCGGACGCTCCCGAGGAATATCTCGACGCCTGCGCGGCCGTGATGCGGTTTTACGACTGGCGTCTTCTCGCAATGAGATTGATTATCGGATTTACCGATGCCGTTTTTTGCGAGGAAGGCAACCCTTGTGCCAACTGCCACGGCAACGAGGATAAAGACGATATAATTACGGAACTTCTGGACGGCGGTTTCGTCCTTTTCAACGTTACGAGAAGTTCGCCTTATGGAAGCGGTGGTTGCGTTCCTATCGCTCCGTATCATATTAACTGGTATCACCTTTCAGCCGATACGACGGGTGGTATGTGGTTCGATTTGTCCACTGTCGATTGGGAGGACATTTTCGCGGAGATAGTCGAGTTTATACGCGATTATCAAAGCATTAAGGTAGCCATAATCAACAGCGATGCCGATACAATTTTCAACGTCTACGGAGAGTTTCTGGCCGGGCCGTGTTTCGAGTTGCTCGAATACCCCGATACGGTCGAATTTATCGCACCGGGGGATACGGTAATTTTCGAGTGGCTGTTTGCACCTTTCGATACCCTTGCGGGTTGCATTCTCGATACCACCGCCGATTTCTGTTTTATGACCGTTTTCCACTCGACGAACGGAATCGGCGTCCCCAATCCGGAGTTTATTACTGGAGGCTGCGTATATTTTGGCGAGGACTGCGGCTGCGATGGAACGCTCGCATCGAAAGACTTCCCGCCCGATTGGGCGATTACGACCTGTCCCGACCAATATATGGATTATTCTATGTGGGCGCGTTGCGAGATAGACACCGGGTCTTTCATCTTCAAAATCAACAGAGGAACCGGTTGGGTTATGTATGATTGGGCCGACCCGAATATCGTTCATTATTCCGACACCGGCTTTACGTGGTTTCCGTCGGACCCACTTCTTTTCTTTGAACACGGTGACACGGTTCATCACGAGCTTTATATGCTCGAGGATATCTCGGGTCTCGGTCTTCACGACCTGCCGTCCGGGGTGTTTGTAGTCGACCTCGAACCGCCGGTTTACGATACACCGTTTCCCGAGGATGGCGCTCTTATCGGCGGTCCGCCTTCTACGGTTAGCATTAACGTCTTCGACGACCTGGCGGGAGTGGACTCCGATAATTTCTTTATGACGGTCAACGGAGACACGATATTGCCTTCCGACCCGTATCTTACTTATACCGGGTCGTCCATCGAGCTCGATGTCAGCGGCCCGCACGTTGCCCGTTTCCCTGCCGGTGATACCGCGTTCGTTTGTGTCGGCGCTCAGGACGCGCCCGACCTCTGCGACCCGAATGTTAGCGATACCTGCTGGTTCTTTATTATAGACCATCTGTCTTTCGGTCTTCCGGAAAGGGTTGTCGCTCCGGGCGAGTTCGTGGATATTCCGATAATCGCGTTCAATCCGCAGCGTTTCTCTCTGGATAGTTTCGAGATTTCGATAAAATACGACGCGGATATACTCGTATTTACGGAGGTTACCCACACCGGCAGCGCGTTGCCCACCGGCTGGACTATCAGTTTCGACACCACGACAACGAGAGGAATCGTTACAGTGAAAGGGAACGGAACAGCAGATTTGCTCGAGGTCGATACTCTCGTTATGCTCAGGGCGACTCCTCATCCAGATGCACCGGGGGCGAGTTACACGACGCTACTGTTCGACGAACCGGACGCTATCACTTTGGATGGCGGCACAATCGGCTACGAGATACTTTTCGAGGGTTGGGTGCTTGTCGAATGGTTGCCGGAGGTCTGGACGCACGACCTCGTCTTCGATTCGGATTTGCGCCCGATAAATACTACGCTTACGTTCGGTATTATGCCCGGCGCTTCGGATATGTATGACCCCGGCCTGGATATCCAGACCGTGCCGCCGCCGTCGAACCGCACGGAGGTCTTTTTCCCGATAGACGACCCGTTGTATCCTGTTATCGAGCGCCTTTCGAGAGATATTCGTGCTGCGGACCCCATTCCGATAACGTGGCAGATTGTTACAGCAGGCGAGCCGGGAGAGTTAACCTGGACGACGTATAACCTTCCGGACGGGGTAATTACTTTAAATGGTATGTTCGAGATGCATCACCACGACAGCTATCTCTACGACGCCGACGAAACGCTGACTATCGTTTATGATAGGCCGTCGCCGGCGATGGCGGATATCGAACTCGCCGCGGGCTGGAATTTGATAGGACTTCCCTCGGTGCCGACGGTTCCGATTGTCCCAAACGTCTTCCCCGATGCGTTTTATGAGATATATGGTTACAATTCCGCAACCTATACCTATTTCGGGACGAACAGCGCCGAGGCTGGCCGCGGTTACTGGGTCTTCAACAACGCCGAAGATGAATACAGTGTGGGCGGAGTTCCGGTATCGTCATACGAGTTCCCGCTGGAACCGGGATGGAATCTGGTTGGTTGCACAAATTTGGTCAGCGCGGATTACTATGCTGACCCGCCGATAGCCGTCCTTTACGGTTGGGACCCCGTTTCCGGTTATGTTAGCGCATCTATGATAGAGGCAGGGAAAGGCTACTGGGCGCTTTCCAGCGGTTACGGGACATTGCGTGTTCCCGGTAGTCGCAGTGCGAGAATCGACCCGCCCGATTGGAAGGTCGACCTTTCTTTCGCAGGGGAGAGTTTCGCTTTCGGGAGCGGCGATTTCTCCAACAGCAAGGGTATCCCGCCGGCGGGCCCTGACGGCGAATTCGAGAGTGTTGGCGCGTTGTTGTGGGATAGATACGATATGTGGGAGAGTTATACGCCAGACGCCGATTCCTGGGTTTTCCGCGCCGATAAAGATGGGAGACTAACCTGGGATATATCCGATGCGCCGCTTCTCGAGGTTACGGTTAACGGCGTAATTACGCCGCTCGAAGAGGGCGGGAGCATTATTCTCCGCAAAGGGGATTACGCTACCTTTAATATAAGAAAACCTCTTCCTAACGATTACGCGGTTTATGTGAAACCGAATCCGGCGAACGCCGCATTTACGGTAACGGTCGAGAACCCGAAGAAGGGGGAGGTTAAGATAGGTCTTTACGATATTCTGGGGCACAGAGTGGACCGTATCGCATCGGGCGAGCTTACCGCTGGAACCCACAGTTTCGGGTGGAGGGCTAAAAACCACCCAAGCGGGTTATATCTCGTCAGAGTAGATTGGGGAGAAGGAACCGCGGTGAAACGCGTCGTTCTGCTGAAATAGAAAGTAGGTGCGGCCCTACGCTCGTTCGACTATCTTAAAGAAAATCCCTTTTTCCGTTCCTCTCGCCTCGATAATATCGTGTCGTGAAACCGGAGGGTCGCAGTTATTTATTTTTGCGGCGTGTTCTCGTGTAACAAAAACGTTGAACCTTATCGCCCCGACCTGAAAGGTAATTCTATCAAAACCGGAACGCAAACTTTGGGTTGTCGAGTAAGGAAAGAAACCGCGAATCCTCTCCCCGGGTTCTAGATAGAGGTCGGGGTATTTGCTGTCCTTCCATATAGTTCTCATATTATCTCCTTTCTCTACAGGCGGAGCGCGGAGAGCGGGGTGCCGAGCGCTCTATGTTCTCTGCTCTCTGCTCTCTGCTCTCTGCGCTCTGCCCTCTGCGCCTCGCAATGACAGGTTAATTTCCTGTTTTCGGCAAAAATCAGCAATCTCGATTAATGTGTCCTGTAGAAATCGAATTGTTTCGTCCTTTAGTGGGACGCGTTCGTTTGTCCCCTACGCGCTGTTTTTGTAGTTCCGTCTGTTTCTCTCACCATCCGAATTCCTCCATTACATTGCATTACATTGCATTGCATTGCACTGCATTGCATTGCACTACCAGCAACCGTCCTTGCCACCCTTCTTATTATACACAAAAACCTTATTCTTCAACCGGTTTTGTGCCAATCGCATACGAAAATGTGTCAATCGCATAGTTTCGGTTATCGTTTGCAGGACACACGACAGTGAACCACCAGTTCGATTATACAAAATTTTTCGCAAGGGTCATGTCGAACATCCCTTCGGTTAAAACTATATTATCGACTCGAGATTTTAGATTTTTCGACGCTTGATTTCTCACCGATTTTAATTATATTATCCAAAACAAAAACTAAATCGGGAGAGATTATGAGGATTAAACTTTTTGCCGTGGCAAGCTTCTTTGCAGTATTTACCCTTTTTGCGGCTTCCGGCGGTCCCGACGATTTCGGCTATATCTGGATGGACGAGGCCGAAGCGGCCGTTACTTTCGACTGGATAGAACCGGATACGATGACGGTAATATCGTTCCCGTTCGGCGATGACGACGTAACCGCGCTTCCTCTGCCGTTCTCGGTGAGTTTTTACGACTCGGTCTATGAAGACTCTATCTTTATCACGACGAACGGCATTATCGCTTTCGACCGGGAAGACGCTCAGAGCTATAACAACAGGTCTATTCCGGATACTATTATGCCGAACGCGCTCCTCGCGGTCTATTGGGACGACCTCCGCGTGTACGACAGCTCGAAGGTCTGCTATCAGGTCGATGGAGTCGCACCGACCAGGGTTTTCACGATTACATGGTTTCGAGTCTTCAGCTGGCATGCCTACAGCGACCCCGAGGACGCGCTCTTCTTCCAGGCGAGTATCTACGAGAAGGTTCCCGACGAGCACAACGAGTTCATATTCCAGTATCTCGACCCGGCAAACAGCAACTTAACCTATACGAACGGCGCGAGCGCCACGGTCGGAATAGAAAATTCCTTCGGTTCGGTCGGTCTCGAATACTCGTTCAACACTGCTTCTCTCGATTCTTCAAGAGCGATTCGTTTTTTTAGGTTCGAGGTCTCCAATCACGACTGTGCCGCCGATGAAATACTCTCGCCGAAAAGCCCGGCTATCAGCGGCTGGCCGTATTCGGTTCGTGTGGTCGTTCGGAATATCGGCACGGAGGATGAGACGACTGTCCCGGTTTTCGTGGACATAGTCTCTCCGTTCGGGGATACAGTCTACAGCGAGGCCGAAACGACCGCCATACTCGCCGACGGACGCGACACTCTCGCTCTCCCCGATTGGACAGCCTCTCCGGAGGGTGTCTACGATATCTACTGCCGGGTTCGGGTCGCCGGCGACACCGTAGCTTTCAACGATGTCAGACGCGATACGGTCAGAACCTTCGACCATATTTCCTCCGGCGGGCCGGATATGTTCGGTTACACGTGGAAAGACTCGTATCATCCGTTCGAGCCGCCGGTTTATACGACGGTCCCGGCGGGTCTCGCGATGCCTATCGACAGTCTCTACGGCGACGACGAGATATACCGTATCGCGCTGCCGTTCACTTTTCCGTATTACAGCGGAAATTTCGACAGCGTTTGGGTCAGCACGAACGGTTTTCTGTCTTTCGATTCGCTCCTGACCGTTTCATACACGCTGAACGATACTATCCCGGACAGCTGGTCGCCGAACGGCGTTCTCGCAGCCTACTGGGACGACTCCGACGCCGACACGGCGTTCGACACGACAGCATCCATCAGGTTTCTCGACGACCCCGGAAGTGGTTCCTGCTGGATTATCTTCAATAGGGTATTTCTGCCATACGCTACAACGGAACCGACCGGCCAGGTGACCTACGGCATCAGGCTTTTCGACGACGGCGTTATCGAATACCACTATCTCGACGCTCACGCGGAGGATGAGCCCGCCCATGATTATGGAGCAAGCGCGACGGTGGGTATCGACGACCCGACAGGCACGGACGGACTCGTTTATGAATATAACGGTTACCCGCCGGGCAATCCTCTGTTCGACCATTTTGCAATCGCGTTCACTCCGCCGTGGCTCGGGCCGGACACTCTCGGTCCAACGATTCTCCATACGCCGGAAGACCTCTACGCCGACTTGCCCGATTTCTGCGTTCATCTCGAAGCCGAAATTCGGGATTTCCACGGCATCGACTCCGACACGCTTTATGTCGAATATCCGGTCGTTACCGGTGCGGCCTCCGACAGCGCTGTCGGCAATATCTATTTCTATACCGTCTGTGGCGTTATGCCGGGCGATACGGTCGTCTATAGCTTCGCCGCGACAGACACTCTCGGTAATCGCGCCACCGCCGGCGATTTCATAATGTGGGTTCTGAACCCACATCAAGGCGGGCCGGATATCACCGGCTATAAATTCGTCGATTCGTGGGCGACATGGGACACGATGTCGCCGCTATATAACTGGATAGAATTAAATCCCGATTCCGGCGGGCCTGGAACCGAAATACCTCTCGGCGTTACCGGATTCTCTGACCCGATACCTTTCAGCGCCGTCGTTCCGTTTTACGGATTAGAGGCCGGCGGTATAATTGTAAGCGAGGACGGCTGGCTTTGTATGGACACGACCGCGAGCCTGCTCCCGATGCCGATTCCGCCCGATTCGTTCCCGCATCCGGATTTGCCGAACGGCGTAATCGCGCCTTTCTGGAGCGACCTGACACTCTCGATAGGCCCCGGCGCTGCCGGCGGAGTCTATTACTACGAGTTGCTTATAGATTCTCTCGGCGCGAGTTGTATGATTATCCAATGGGATATGTTCCCCGCCGACAGCTCGCTCGATTATCCGTTACGTTTTCAGGCACAAATTTTTTACGACAACGAGTATTTCGGCTCGCGGAGCGTGGCGGCTTTCAGGAATATCGACGGCGTCGACCTCGACCGGGCGGCGATTTGCATCGAGCACGAGACCGGTTTCGACGGCCTCGCATACTGGTATAAGGGGGAACCATCCGGCGCACCGATACCGACCGGCAACAGTTCTGTTCTGTTCTACAATCCGGATTTGACCGATATCGCCGAGTCGGCGAAACTCCCTGATAAGCTATCGCTTTATGCGTATCCGAACCCGTTTAACAGCGCCGTTAATATAAGGGTATCGGGTTTCGGGTCTCGTATTTCGGATTTGAAAATTTTCGATATCAACGGGCGAAAAATCGCGGAAATCCCCGTTTCGGGAAGCGAGTCGGCGAAGGTGTCGAGCCCGACCAACTCCGGAACGTGCCGGTGGACGCCCGATGAATCTCTCGGCTCTGGGATATATTTTATCCGTGTGCACTTCGAGGACAAAACCCTCACCCGAAAAGCCGTATTGATTAAGTAGAAACGACCGCGCTAAAGTGCGGACAAAATGCGACGGACCCGTAACGCTGGCGCATTAATGTAGAATGCGGAATAAAAAGGCATAGTGAATAATAAGGTCGAAGGAATTCGCGGTGATGACCATCGGTTTCGTATCGAACCTTACAACCAAATCGATAGTAGATTCTCACACCCTTATTAAAACAGCGTTCTGTAGAAAGGCGGCTTCTGCGTCGAATCTGGCAGGAGTTTTAATTTTTCGAGTTCGTTTCTAACATAAGATTCGGTGCTCCAGATTCGCAGTGTGTTTACCGATTCTTTATCGGAGCCACAGGTTATTATTCTCGGCCCCATAGTGATGCAATCTCTCGTTTCGAGTCGATGCCCGGGCAAAATCGCGTAATCTACGAAATCGCGATAAGGATTCAGGACGACAAGGCTGCCGCCTGTTTTGTTTTCCGCTTTTCTAAAACCGATTAAAATTCTCCCGTCGAAATACGAGTTTATGGTGATTATAGAACCGGGGTTATCGAAATGAAACACCTCGCAATCGCCCGTCTCGGGATTTACTAATACTATTTTGTTGTCGCCGATAGTAGTCGCGATTCTGCCATCGGGATAGATATCTACCGCCCGGACGGTTCCTTTCTGCTTATCGAATATCGCCGCATTATTATCGATAATATCCCATATAAAGATTCCGTTGTCTTCGGAAACAGATGCTATTCGCTTTCCCCTGTCGATAGCGATTGCGGTTACTGCGGTCGCGTGGGCTTTAATTTTTTCGACTCGTGCCGATTTAGTATCCCACAATCTAATCGAACCGTCGATATGACCGGTAACTATCAGGTTTACTCTATTGGAGGTTATCGCGCAAGCCGGCGGGGAATTCCCCCGGATAGTCTTATGCTCGTTCTCCAGTAATGAAACGATTTTCAGATTACCCTCGCTATCGATAGAACAGATATCGGAGCCGACTGTCGCTATGCCGACCGGTTTGCTCTCGAATATATATGCGTATAGTGCTTTATCGTTCAAGCCGAAGAGAATGCCGACGCTGCCGTCGAGACCGCAAAAAGCTATCTGGCCGGGGGTATAAAAGGAAATACGTTCTATGTCTATTTCGTCCAGATAGATAGATTGAAGAAGGTTCGGCTCGTTTTCGATATCGTCGTTTAGTGTTCTGGTAAAGGTGAATTCGATTGGTGTAAAGGGCGTAATATCGGCCATCGGAAAATCGGCTATCCTGGCGGGGATTTTTTTGAGATTATAAGGGATTCTCTTCGTGGATATCTCCAGCGGTCGAACATCTTTCTCGAAAATGCCTATCCTGATATAATCGCCCCACTTCTCTACTTTGCGGCGCCGAAAAACCTCGATTATCTCGTCTTCGTTCAATCTCGATGGGATAGAATTGTCCAGGTTGTATATCAGGACTTTGCCTTCGCTATAGAATCTCGTTTCTTCGAGAGGGTTCTCTACGCAGGACAAACAGCTGGTAACTCGTTCGAGAGTGCTTTCCCGCGCCTCCAGGTTGAGCCTTTTCGTAGAATAGGTCGCCCGGAAATTGACGGTTATATCGAGGTAACCCTTCTTGTAGAAAATCTCGATAATCTTCTCGAAATAGGCGTCGTCGCGCCAGCCGTCGAGGATGATTAGCCTTTTATCTTTGTGCTTATCGATAAATTCGTCGAAATATGTGTTCGTATCTTCTTTATCCGACGGCAGATAGTAATCGTATAATTGCGAATCGACGTGCTTTTTCAAATATTCGGAGCCGAGCATTCTATCGAAGGATTTCATATAGGCCGGGTTATCGCGCTGCAGATATAATATATCCTCGGCGCAGATTTGTCCGAATCCTTCGATTATGCTCTCGCAAAAATAGGTTTTGCCAGTTCCGGAATCGCCTGTAACCGCCATCACCACGGTTTTTTTCAACGATAGCAAGTATATCAATGTCTCGGAAAGCTCATAAAGCCCTGTAGCACTCGGTTTAAGCGAGAGGATTGGGATTTTCGCTGCGTTGCGTAAATACAGCGAATGGACGAAATCGGGCAGTCCGAGCCTTTTCAGGCTGAACGCTGACTCCTCGAAAACCGCGGTATCAGCGTCGGTAAGTAGTCGTAATAAGGTTATTATTATTTCCGCACTAATACCGCTGTGCTTTTTCCTTTGCTCTTCGCCGATTACTCCCATCGCCCAGGCGAGTGCGAGTTTAATCTCCCTATCGCTCGTTTCGGCGTATCTCGAGAGCAAATGGACGGCTTTTGCGGCGTTAATTCCCAATTTGCCGAGTGCCCAGATAGCCTCACGTTTTTCCCAGACCAGTGTTTGTTTGTAGCCGGGAAGGCCACGGTTATAATCTACGATGACATTGTCGGGGCCTTTTAAAATATCCGATAGATAATCGACCGTTTTTCGCTGCCTTAAATTCCCGAGGGCGTAAATCAAGCAGGTTCTCAGGTTCGTGTGTTTCCTGTCCGTTTTTTCGAGGGAGTCCAACAACCGGTCGGTGCTTCGGATGTCCTCAAGTGCCCCGAGAGTCGTCGCGGCCTCGAGTTGAAGCCCGCTCGATATTTCGATATCACGTTTATCGAGCAGCTCCAGACAGGGACGAAGCAGTGCCCGAGGCAAATCGGTGGTTTTTAGCAGTGAAGTTGAGACTTGCTCGCCGAGCAGGTTATATATTTCTTCTTTTCTCGAGGTTCTTTTTAGAACCGATATCCAGTTGTCGAAATTCCGCCTTATTCGGTCTTCCTCGGCTATCGTTTGGCTTACTCTGCCAAAAATAGTGCTCGGTTTTTTAAGAGATTCGAGAATATTCAGGAAGTTCTCATCCGAGTCTGCGCGGTCTGAAGACTGAATCAGTTTTTTCAGGAACTCGTCGGTTTTTTTCGCATATTGTTTTTTTATCCTTTTTCCGTTATGGTCCCACACCGAGACGAAAATCTCGCTATTTATTTTGTAAACTTCGAATTCTATAAAACGATACAGTGCCTCGAGAATGATGAGTAAATCGTTCTGCCCCCTTTTTCGAGTCGAAACCATATTGCTAATGGCGAGAGCGACCACCCACGAGTTTTCATCGACTATTAGCGGTCGAATAAGGCTCCCGATATCCCCGTTATAGCCTGGTTCACTCCTGGTTCGCCAGATTTCATACAGAAGTTCGTTGGAGATTCTGTCGCGGAGGTTCTGCGGATTGGTTAGCCAGTTACCTTCGCTATCCAAGAATTTCAATGAGGTGGGACAATAATTTTCGAGGATAGCGTCCAGTTTTTCGGATACATCTTCAATCCGTGGGATATTCATTTTTCGCCCGAACCGGGCTTTGTTATTCCATCGAAACGAGGTTTTTCAGGTCGTCCTGCAAGTGCGTAGGTTCCATCAATATCAACCATCCCTCGCCATAAGGGTCTTCGGCCAGTTTCGAGTAATCCGCTTTTACGTCCTCGTTGACCGAGATAATCTTGCCGGTTACTGGCGTCCATAACCGATGTGTTCTCTTGTTCGCGTCAGAAATTCTTAAATAGGCCTCGCCCTGATATCTCATTTCTCCGACCTCGGGAAATTCTATAGACCTGATATCGCCTATCGTTTTGAAAAAAGCGTGATGTATCCCCACGCGGGCATTCCCGTCGTTTTCTTCTTTTACCCACGAATTCTCGGGAATGCAGTATGTCCCTTTGGGAATCGGCGTCTCTGCGGGTTTCTCCTTCTTTTCTTCGATATCGACACGTCTTTTTGCCAGCGCTCTCGAGACGAGACTCCGGAGTTCCGCCGGCGTGAACGGTTTCGGTAGGTAATCGAACGCACCGAGTTTTGTGGATTGCACCGCCGTCTTTATCGATGGGTATCCGGTTACAATTATCACAATCGTCTCCGGACATCTTTTTCTCATTGTTTTCAGAAGGTCCATCCCACTTATACCGGGCATCATAAGGTCGGTAATAATCACGTCGTACCCCTTCTCTTCGTCTTTTTGCAGGGCTTCCTCCCCACTTAGCGCGATATCCACACAGCATTCCTCACCCTCCAATGCGCTGGATATACTTTTACATACAGGCAATTCGTCGTCTACAATAAGGACTCTCGCTTCGTATTCCATTTCACATCTCCTTTGCGATATTTCGCGATGATTCCGTTCTCTAAATGCGGTTATGGACTTTCTATTGTATGAGTTTTCTTTCTTTTGCCGCTTTTTCCAATTCCTCCCTGAAATCGGGATGAGCGATATTTATAAGCGCCTGCGCCCTTTCTCTTAGATTTTTGCCGTGAAGATACGCTACCCCGTATTCCGTAACCACATAATGGACGTCCGCGCGAGTATCGACTACTCCTGCGCCGTGTTTCAGGTATGGGACGATTCTCGAGGCTTCGCCTTTTTTCGCGGTCGACGGCAATGCGATAATCGGTTTTCCGCCTTTAGATTGGGCTGCACCTCTTATAAAATCGACCTGCCCGCCGAAACCGGAATATATTCTGGTGCCGATAGAATCGGAACAAACCTGACCGGTTAAATCGACCTCGATAGCGGAGTTTATCGCGACCATCTTATCGTTCTGCGCTACAATAAAAGGGTGATTTGTGTAATCGACGGGATGCACCTCGAAAAGAGGATTGTTGTCCGCGTATTCATATACTTTTCTCGAGCCGAACATAAAGGTAATTACTACCTTATACGGATGCAGTGTTTTTTTCGCTCCGGTAATAAATCCTGCTTCGACGGCCTCTATCATCCCGTCTGAGAACATCTCGGTATGTATTCCGAGGTCCTTTTTGTCGGCCATGGCTTTCAGTGCTGCGTTCGGTATCCCGCCAATCCCAAGTTGTATCGTCGAGCCGTCCTCGACCATCTCCGCGATATATTCGCCGATTTTTTTATCGACTTCGGTTGACGGCGGTATTTTCAATTCCGGAAGCTCTCTCGATTCCTCGACTATTTTATCTACCTGCGAAATGTGTATAAACGAGTTCCCCAGCGACCTCGGCATTTTGTCGTTGACCGAGGCCACCACTATCTTCGCGGTTTCCGCCGCCGCCTTCGAAGCCAGACATTCGACCCCGAAGCTCATAAAGCCGTATTTATCCGGCGGGGACAGGTGAACGAAGGCTACGTCGAGGTCGATAAGTCCCGAATAAAAAAGGGCGGGTATTTCATAAAGGAATATCGGAATATAGTCGGCCTTCCCCTCGTTGATTGCTCTTCTATCGGCGGGCCCCACAAAAAGAGAATTGTGCCTGAAATGGCCTTCCATACCGGGTTTCGTAAGCGGGTCGTCACCGAGCAAAAGGACATGGACGACTTCGACATTGTGCAATTCGTCTTTTCGGTTTGCGAGCGCTTCCAGCAAGGTGAACGGTGTAGCGGCGTTTCCGCTTGTGTAAATTTTGTCGTTGCTCTTCACAACAGAAACAGCTTCTTCGAGAGAAGAGAGCTTGCTCTTATAGGTATCTATACTGCTCATTTATGCTCCTCCTTATTTGTTTTATATATGACTCTTGCAGAATTGCTCGCAAATGTCGTTTCGCGGAGCGAGGCGACGAGAAATCTTCTGAATGACAACGATTTAAGATTTCTCGCTTCGCTCGAAATGACGAAATAATTTGATTTCTACAGGACACACGTTTTATATATGCAATCTCCGCAAAATCGCAATTTTATAAGCGATTGAAATCGCTCTCGCCCTAAAAAGCCCCCGAAGTGGCCAACCCATTATCCAACAAGCCATTAGCGACCCACGACCGAAGCTGTGGGTTTCATTCACACGATTTTACAATGTAACCTCGAGTATTTTGTAAGACTCGTTTTTTTATATTTGGAATATATAATAGTGATAATTTTCACATATTCAAGAAAAAAATTTTCTTTCTTCTTACTCGATAGGCAAAAGGACGATAAATGTCGACCCTTTACCCACTTCGCTTTTTACTTCTATTGTGCCGCCGTGTTGTTCGACAATACCGTAGCTTATGGAAAGCCCCAACCCCGTGCCTTTTGTTCCTTTAGTAGAGAAAAACGGGTCGAAAATTTTTCCCAGAGCTTCCTTCGGTATTCCACAGCCGGTGTCGCTTATTTCTATTTCTACGGATTTTTTATCGGTGGAAATCCGTGATTCGACCGTGAGGCGACCTTTTTCGGGCATCGCCTCCAGGGCGTTTAATACGATATTCGTAAATACTTGCTCTATTTTACCTATGTCCACCATTATCTTTGGAATTCTTGCGTCCAATTTTTTTTCTACTTCTACATTATGGATAATTATCTGGCTTTCGAACAGAAGCAGGGTTTTTTCTATAATATCGTTAATATCCGCGAGTCTTTTTTCCGGGGGAGTCTGCCGCGAAAATTCCAGGAGCCCCTCTACAATTTTGCTGCACCGCGAGGTTTCATCTATTATTAACTCCAAGTTTTCTCTGAATTTCTCGTCTCCCTGCAATTTTTCGGATATCAGATGGCTATTTATCAGAATCGAGGTTAGCGGGTTGTTTATTTCGTGGGCGATTCCAGCTGCGAGTTTACCCAGCGAGCTGAGTTTTTCTGATTGTATCAATTGGTCTTGGGCCGCGCATAACTCTAACGCTTGTTCTCTAACCTTTTCCTCGAGATTCCTGGTTAATTCGAGGTAGTTTTCGGTAGTTTTTTCGAGTTCGGCGGTCATCTGGTTAAACGAGTCGGCGAGCTGGCCTATCTCGTTCTTCGATTCGATATGGATTCGCTGTGAAAGGTCGCCCGCGGCCACTTTATCCGTAGCGGTTACCAGGTCTTTTATCGGTCGCGTAATCCTGTTTGCGACGATATTAGCAATAATAGACAATAAAATGACGTTTAATAAAGTAATCCCGAGAAATATAAATACGACCCGATTACGCATGTCTATATACGGCGCTTCGAGCATTCCGACATATAACATACCGATAATATCGCCGTTTATGTTTTTGATGGGCTCGTATGCGGTTCGATACCATTCGTTCACCACGAACGCTCTACCGACCCATGGGATACCTTCGCCAACGACCCGATTATAGACCTCTTCGGATACCCTTGTGCCGATAGCCCTTTCTCCGTCGGTTCTTCGGACATTGGTGGAAATCCGCAGGTCGTCCTGAAAAATAGTCGTCGTTCCGATATCCTTGCCTTTATATTCCTCGCCTCTATAGACGATATCTTTAACCTTATCCACAATCTCATAGTCGCGGTTGAGTAATCTGCCTCCAATCAAAACGCCAATCATGTTGTTATCGTAATCGAAAACCGGAGCGGCGGCTTTGATTACCATCCCTGAGGTTTCGACAGTCTCGGCTCTATCTCTCGCTTTGGGAGTCGGAATAATCTCTATTCGCGCTTGCTCGACAAGGTCTTTCCCCTCTTTCGCTAGATTATCTCTTCTTACAATCTCCGTTGCCACGAGAACCTGTTTTTGCGATAAAACGCTATCTATTATATCCTCATCTAAACTGTCGCCGAAAATTTCCGGGTTGCGCGCTCGGACGAGAACCACGCCGTTTTCGTCGGTCAATGTCAATATATCGAGCGATTCTTTTTCCCTGATTTTCCGCAATTCGAGTTTCAGTCTTTCCCTATCGTTTTCCAGTATCGCGTCTTTCATAAAGAAACGTATCGCGGTGAACCGCGTTATATTTTTTATATAATCACATTCTTCCCGATATACCTCCCGCGCGGAGTTTAAATCGAGTCGGACCTTGTTCTGCGCATTTTTTATAACGGTATCGCCGATAAGTCTGATACCTACGATACCGGACAGAACGAAGCCTATCACGATTACAATCGAAAACGACAGTATCAGTTGGGATTTAAGCGAAATGCGCATTTATCTGTTTAACCTGAAAAGCGTCGAATAGTTGGTTTCGGGAGCATATTCGAGTTTCTAAGGGCCGAGTTAATAATGATGGCACATTTACTTACGATATATTACTCGGTAGTTTATATTCCGGCGGGAGGTAAGTCAAGCTCAATCGGTTACGTTTATATCGGATTATACCTTACCGAAAATGCCGATAAAAGCCCCATAATGTATTCTGCTTTATTATCTCAACGGTGCGAAATAAATCTCGACGCGGCGGTTTGTAATTCGGCCTTCCGGCAGTTCGTTGTCTCCTATCAATATTTGCTGCGCTGATTCGCCTTTTCCTCGCGTAATAACGTAGGGAACGGACGGCCCGTATCCGCGCGCGGACATTACAGAATTGTGCGAGGCAAGCCAGTCGTCGAGCTGTTTTTCCTCGTCGAATGAGAGTATTTCCATCATATATTTTCGGAGGTTCTTCATGTTCTCCTGTGCCCGTCTGTTGGATAGTTTGATATTACCCGATTCGACGCCGACGATATCGGTGTGACCACCTATAACAACTCGCAGTGAACCGTCCTGCGCGATACGATTTACTACTTTACGCGCAAGATGTTCCATCCTGACCGATGCGTAGTCGGGTTCGCCGTATGTCCCCGCGAATGTAAACTGGACGAGGATAAGCCTTTCGGAAATGTCTCTCCGGTTCGCGCGAACGACTCGAAGAGTTTCCTGTTCGCTTCTCCCTATCTGGTCGTAGACATCTTTCACCGTCAAATCGGCGAAATAAAGCCTATCCGGGTCGACCATACGTCCGTTTTTATCCGTCCAATCCCATTTTGCTGAGTGGATAAAACCTTCGGGATTCTCGGTATGCCATATCTGTTCGCCGCGGTCGTCGCGGACCTGCAAATAGGAGTGCCTCGCGGGTGCGCCGCCTTCGATAGAGCAGGTGAATTTAGTTACTCCGAAACCCGGTTCGACACGCAATTCGCTTTCGGGAACCTCGAAAGCTCGCGGTTGATATAGAATTCCGCCGGCGGTGATAACTATTTTGGGTTCCTCGCCGGGGGCTTCGCGTGAATAGACTCTATCTTTATAACGGGAACCCAGCAACTCGGCTGTTTCCGCAGATAGAGCAAATGCCGAGTCGAGCGTCGGCGCGACCGCTACGACTTCAAAAAGCGGGTTATCGGTTAAATGCTTACGGATTGTCTTAATATCCTTTTCCGATAGCTCCCTTCCGTCGAGTTTCCATTCTCTCGGCGGCGTGGAGTATATGCGAAGCTCCGCACGGCGGTTTTCCTGAGCGGTGTAAATCTTACCGAGCCTTGTGCCCTCGAAATCTTCTTTCTCGGCGCGTGGCCTCGTCGGGTCGTGGTCGTCGGATATTCGGACTCTTTCGTTTAACCTCGGGAACTCCTCGACTATTTTCCGGGCTACGCTTTCCGCTCTGCGGAAAGCGAGTAGCGAACCCGCGGCAAAATCCGCTATACTATCGTCGCTTCCGAAATAACCCTCGACCATTATTGTGGCGTCGGAATTATTTTCGAGTCTTTCGCCGATAAGTTTCAGCAGGCGGTCGAACCTTTCAGGAACCTCGCTTTCACCGGCCTCGAAGAATACGATTGGCACAACGGGTTCGTCCTGTGTAACGGTAATAAGCTGTGTAACCATCAATCCGGGAGGTTCGCATTTTATTGACGGTTTTGGTTTATCGAAGACGAAAACGGTGCAAATCCCGGCATTGTTTGTTTCGTCGAGTTCGAGGACCTTGCTGTTATAATCGGGGTATCTTCCACCGGCGTCGTCAGCGCGGATATGGACTATATAAACCCCCGCGCTGTCTGGGCTCCATTCGAGTTCGGCGACCGAGGCACCCTCTGCAGGGACAGAGGAGATATTCACTATGTCGAGGTTTTTCTCTTTCGACCTGAAATTAACCGGGACGCCTCCCGCTTTGCGGATACCCTCGTTTTGGATAACGGCACTTATCGTTATGTTCCCGCCTATTACCGGCGTGCCTGTTACGGAGACGTTCCCGACCGTGAGGTCCGGATACGATGGAGGCGGTGGGTTGAACCGATATGAAGCCGAAAGTCTGTGCGAAGGCACAGCAACACCGGTCGTTGGCATAGAAATCTCATACCCGAAACCGGGGCCGCATTCATCTCCGAGGAAATAGCTAATACCCATACCCACCGCCCACCTTCCGACGGAAACATCGATATCCATCTGCCTTTCGAGAAAGGATTTCCGTGCTGTGAGTGTCGGGTCGATATCGCTGCCGAATTCGCCGTATTCGTTTCGATACGATATTAGCGGAAAAATGCGGATATTCTCCCACGGGAGTGTAAATTCTCCACCGGCCTGGATTTGCAATGGCAATCGGTCGGTCGCGTCCTCGTCCAGAGCGATATTCGGCATATTCAGGTCGTCGCCGGCGAGAGAAAGCCTCCAGTTCTCGGTCTGATAAACGAATCCGACGCCGAAAGATACGGCAATCTTCGATAATCCGTCCGAGAAA
>QNEE01000027.1 GCA_003645085.1 bacterium
ATTAAGCACGGCGTCGGTTACGTTTTTCTCCGAATAATAATATGGAAAATCCGCCTATCGCCGCGAAAAGTCGCGCTGTTTTTGGCCTCGATTTTTGGGAAACTCGCTTTCAGGTTTTTAAGAAAAGACCGTAAAATCGCCCTGAAAAACCTCGAAATCGCTTTCCCGGATAAATCGCTCGAAGAGAGAGAAAAACTCGCTCGCGAGACATTCCGCCAGTCGGCGATGAACCTGTTCGACGCGATGCGCACGCGTAAAAACGTGCTTTCCGAACCGCCGATATGGGAAATCGAGGGAGCTGAATATTTCGAGAAATTCCATGAGGATTACGGGGGAGGAGTTGTTATCACGGGGCATATCGGCTGTTTCGAGCTTATTCCGGGCATCTGGAAACGGCTCGGATACAAAATAGCCGTTGTTGGGCGCAGACTCTACGACGAGCGTGTCGACAGGCTTCTCATCAAACAGCGTGAATCGATGGGCATCGTGAACGTCCCCTCGGATGCGAACCCGCGCGTTATAGCGAGACTTATTCGTGAAGGCTATTTCGTCGGATTCCTGATGGATACGTTCACTGAAAGCGTCGACGGTATCCAATCGCGTTTTTTCGGTCGCGAAACAAGAACCATATCAGGGCCTATCGCTCTCGCACGCCTTATGGGGCGTCCCGTTCTGCCTATGGCCATATACCGCCGGGAGAAATACGGGTTCTTGCTGAAAGTCCTCCCGCCAATGGAAATCAATAAAACGGCGGACAAGAACGCCGATATAGCCGATGGTGTCCTCCGCGCGAATGCAATTTTGGAAAAGATGATTTTAGACCGTCCCGACCAGTGGATATGGTATCACGACAGGTTCCGGGATGTAAAATCCCCCTTCGCATAAGAGCGAGTAGACTAAACACCCGACCCTGATTCGCAGGAACGCTCCTCTTTGAAGAAGAACGGAATGTCGCACTGCTCCGACTGCTGGGTTTTCGAAGGAGGCGTTTCCCGATGCCGGCGGAACAGAATGTCTTTTTTGAGCGCTTCGGCACCCCGGGACTCCGGTTTATCTGAAACTCGACACCTCGGCACTTTGGCTCCTTAGAGCCTTCTACGTTCCAATCTTCCAACTGTTCAAATACTCGACCTGCTCCGGCGTCAACTCGTCGATTTGGATGTCCATAGTCTTTAGCTTCAAACGGCTCACATAGTCGTCTATCTCGTCGGGGACCTCGTGGACTTTCACATCGAGTTTACCATCCTGTTTGAGAACCCATTCGCTTGTCAACGCCTGCACCGCGAACGACATATCCATAACATCGGCGGGATGGCCCTCTGCGGCGGCGAGATTGATGAGTCGTCCCTCGGCGAGGACATAAATCCGCTTGCCGCTTTCGAGAACGAACTCATCGGTGCAGAACCGGACGTCTTTATTAATTTCGACGGCCATTTTTTTGAGTCCCGGCAAATCGAGTTCGACATCGAAATGGCCGCTGTTGCAAACTATCGCGCCGTCCTTCATCTTCTCGAAATGCTCTGGCCGTATTACGTTTATATCGCCGGTCAGCGTGCAGAACAGGTCTCCGATAGGCGCGGCGTCTGCCATCGTCATAACCTCGAAACCGTCCATCGCGGCCTCGAGCGCTTTAACCGGGTCGACCTCTGTAACGATAACATGGGCGCCGTGGCCTTTCGCGCGCATCGAGAAACCTTTGGCGCACCAACCGTATCCCGCTACGACTATCTTTTTACCGGCGATAAGCATATCCGTCGCGCGGATAATGCCGTCGAGCGTCGATTGGCCGGTGCCGTAGCGGTTGTCGAAGAAATGTTTTGTCCGCGCGTCGTTGACTGCGATAACGGGGAATTTTAGCGCGCCGTCGCGGGCCATCGCCCGAAGCCGAATCACGCCGGTCGTGGTTTCCTCCATACTCCCGAGGACATTCGCGGCGACGTCGGGGAATTCCTTATGGATTGTGCTTACCAGGTCGGCGCCGTCGTCCATCGTGATAACCGGCCCTCTCGCCGATGCCGCCCGGACGTGTTTATAATAAGTCTCCGTATCCTCGCCGTGAATTGCCTGCACCGCGATACCGTAATCTTCGACGAGGCTCGCGGCTACGTCGTCCTGCGTCGAAAGCGGGTTAGAGGCAATAAGCATCAGTTCGGCGCCGCCGGCTTTGAGAGTCCGCATAAGGTTCGCCGTTTCCGCGGTAACGTGCAGGCAGGCGGACATTACTCTACCTGCGAGCGGCTTTTCTTTCTCGAAACGCGCCCGGATTTCCTGCAGGACAGGCATATTTTTGTCCGCCCAGAGAATGCGTTTTTTGCCGCCGGGAGCGAGTGATTTGTCTGCAATATCGTAATTCATAGTTTCCTTTCGATTTTCGTTTCTCGAAATACTGTTTTGAAGAAAAAAATTATTAGTCGAATAGCGTAACGCGGTTGCGCTTTTTGGAAGGTTTATTTCGGACCTGCTCGTGACCCCATAATATAATATTTGCTACAGTTATCGTGCCAGACGAATGCTTAAAATACGTAAAAATCGCGGTTCGTCAAGGAAAATCGAGAGATTAATATGGTTTTGCCTGATTTTACTATTGCATTTTGCAAAATACAGCGTATTAGTTCGGCATCGGTCTTGCAAAATACCCGTATTTACAGCGTTTGACAATGGTATGGTATTTGCAGAATAAATAGCGTGAACCTCTATCGGTCAAATAAGAAGGGTTTTACCCTTATAGAGTTGATGATAGTCGTCGTGATTATCGGCGTGCTGTCGGCACTTGCTATTCCGCGTTTCTCACAGGCTAGTAAAAAGGCGAAAAAGACCGAAGCACGATTGATGCTTAAACGAATTTATCAGGCGGCGCAGATTTGTTATATGGAAAGAGGCGGCTATCCTCCCTGCGATGAATACGGTCGGCGCACAAACGGCGGATGGTGGCAGTTTAATAACGCCTCCACGCCGAATACGAATTGGAACGGTAAGGTTCCCGGGGCGACGGTCGACCCGCCGAGCGGTTTACCGAGATTCACTTATGTTATAAGAAATAGCGGCGCGACTTTCAGAGCCGAGGCCTGGTCCTGGACGCCGGATTCATACGACGGTGCTATGGTCTGGGAGGTCAGGGATATGAGAATCGACCAGGATGGGAATATTACTTACGGCGGAGCTAAACCGACCTGGTAGTTATATTTTAATGCAAGCGTTCATTAGCGGGCGACTGCCCGCTATTTTTATTGTTCTTGCCTCAAAATCCCTAAATTGGTCGAGCTTGGATACTCGAACGCCCTTATGTTTATTCTACTCTCTATTTCCTCTCTTATAAGTTTGTAATCCCCGATTATATACGACGAACCGGAAATAAACACTATAAGGTATTCGCCGTCCTTCTCGACATAAAAGACGCCGTAGATATAAACAAGACCGGTTTCATCTATGCGAATCTGGAAAACCGGCCTTAAATCCTTATCGACAACCTCTACTCCGTATTTCGTGTAGTTCCTGTCGAAATAGTTATTCGGGTTTTCCACCAGTTCGTTATCGAAAAGCTCTCCGGCAATCTTGCCATCTATACTCCGGACAATAAGTGAAATCAATAGCTGACCCGTTTCATCGACCCATATCTCGATTGGATAATCGTATTCGCGATTCTTAAACGGCTGCAATAGCCTCGGATAGGACAGGTCGACATCGTAATAATCGAGCATATCGGAACCCATCCGGAAAGTGAGTTCTTTGTAGGTCCGCGGGATACCCTTCTGTAGTATTTCGTGGTGAACGACCGACGTCTCCTCGATTTCGACTTCACCCTCTTCCGGTTCGAGTAGCGGGTAAATCCCGAAAACTGCCACCAGTATTCCGCTTATCACGCATACGATTATCTTCTCGGTCTTCGGGCGTTTTAAACGGAATTCGACCGCGATTGCGATAACGGAAATAACGACCAGTATGAATTCTACTATAACCACGGGTAATATCGAATTATATGGGTGAACTCGACCGAATGCAATAAAAGAGACTACTGATTTTTAGAGAAAAATCGAAGTAGTAAGTAGTCAGTAGATAATAGTCGTGAGCGTCTCCACCCATCAAAGCAACGACAGGTGCCGCGCTGGGCTATTCTGACTCCAATCTTTTAATTTGTGTCTCCTTTCGCCCAAAATACTCCCCGAATGTCTTTAGGTTACCGATATTCGCACCCTCCCGGGCGTAGGTCCAGTGTGTTCCGTAGGATGTAACTATCCTTATGCGATTATCCCTGTATTTTTTCTTGAATATGGAATCAATCCAAAGGGCAGCGGCGAATAACGCTTCGCCGCGTTCGATATCTTTAGTCCCGTCGAGGTATTTTTTCGCCGATTCATCGGTAAACATCATATAGTTTGCCGTTCCGACGATAATATCCGGTTTTAATTCGCCCAACGAATATCCAAAATCCCATTTATTATGTCCAATAAGGCCGGGTTTTGCCTCGGTAGATGCTATATACTGGTCGTTTTTTCCTAACAGGTCTAAATAACGGAATTCCGGCAAAAGATAGGGTATCGTCCCTGCCTCGAATAGCGCAATTTTCGTTTCGGGTGGGAGATTCGCCGAAGCGAACGTCTCCGCAACTCGGACTCTATCGACGCGATTTGGGTCCGGGCCTTCGAGAGCGGTTTTCAGCGGCGCGACCGCAAAACCGACCGCACACAGGATTATCGCTACCAGGGCTAATTCCCGCACGACTTGCCAGCAATTCGCATTTCGTTTTAGTGGAATCGCGCCGAACCATTTATGCCATAGATAATCGAAACCGAACCCCGCGGCAATCGAAATAATGGGTATTATCGGCAATAAAAACCTCGCGTGAGGGAATGCATCTCCCCCCGTCCATACGACATAGCATATCCAGATTACGGTTATCGCCGATAGCGTTAAAGCTTTTCGGCGAGATTCGTTATCTGCAATCCAGGCGACGAGTCCGACAATAGAAAGCGCGACAACCGGCCACGCGCCATCTTTGAAAAGCCAATCGGCAACGTATAGCAGTCCGAAAAGCAGATTTCGCGACCCTCCGGCAATCTTCAGTTGGAACGCATTTGGCAACCATTCGCCGTAATATACCTTCTGTATGATAAACATTGCTGCGATTATTATAGCCCCCGCGATTACAGGGATTAACCTCCGGCGGAAGCGTTCGCTATAGGATATCCCGGGCAACGATAAGGCCAGGCTTAATAGACAGAACAATAGTATCGCGTCTGGCCTGACGACCGCGGCAATAGCTAATAAGACGGGGGATAATACTGGATTACCGCCTTTTGTATGCCCCGGAACAAACGGGACAAGGGCTAAAGCGATAAACGCTGTTTGAAGCGGCGTTTCGAAACCGTTCGACGACCAGAATATCAGCGGCAACGAGACCGATATCGCGAAAGTGGAAAAGAGAGTGCCGGGCAAACCGAATCGGTTTTTCGCTGTAAATAAGACAACCAGAATAACTACGAGATTAATTAATCCATTCAGCGCTATCGCCGGTAGACACGCTTTATGAGATGGTAAATCGATTAGCTGAGTAACGGCGAGAATCAGCGACCACCCGGGATTGGTTATACCCATCACCCTGTCGCCCGGTTGCCAAACCAGGCCGTTGCCGTGCACCAGATTCTGCGCGTAAGCCATCGAAATCATCGCGTCGTCGGCTAGTAGATAATACCGACCAGCTTTGCCCTCGAACGAATTCTCACGAATAGTCCAGACGAAAAGAACCGCGTGGATAATAATGAGAATAACTGATAATATCCACGCGGTTTTACGCATCGTTCCGCTTTTCTACTATACCAATTCTTTGGCCATATCCGTTTTCTCCCACGTAAATTCCGGCAGTTCGCGCCCGAAATGCCCGTAAGCCGCCGTTTTTTCGTAAATAGGCCTTAAAAGGTCGAGGTGTTTTATTATCCCTTTTGGAGTCAACGGGAATTTTTTGCGAACGAGTTTTACAAGGTCGGATTCGCTCATTTTGCCCGTTCCGTAGGTGTTTACCATTAATCCGACCGGGTCGGCTACTCCGATAGCGTAAGCCAGTTGTATTTCGCATTTATCGGCGAGCTCCGCGGCGACGATATTTTTAGCGATATAGCGGGCCATATAGCTCGCCGACCTGTCAACCTTGGATGGGTCTTTGCCGGAGAAACACCCTCCGCCGTGGCTGCCGACGCCTCCATAAGTGTCGACGATAATTTTACGCCCGGTTAATCCGCTGTCGGCGACCGGTCCGCCGATAACGAAACGGCCGGTCGGGTTTATATGGTAATGCGTATCATCGTCGAGCATCTCCGGCGGAATCACCGGTTCGATTATGTGCTTTTGTATTTGCGGGCGAAGCTCGCCCATTTCGATGTCGTCGTCATGTTGTGTGCTCACGACAATAGCCTCGATGCGTTTCGGCGCACCGTTTTCATATTCGACAGTAACCTGCGATTTACCGTCGGGCCTGAGCCACGGGAGTATTCCGCTCCTACGGACTTCGGCGAGCCTCATCGTAAGCCGATGAGCAAGTGTAATAGTCAGAGGCATCAGAACCTCCGTTTCACGAGTGGCATAACCGAACATAAGCCCCTGGTCACCGGCGCCCTCGCGGTCCACACCCATAGCGATGTCCGGCGATTGCTGGTCTATCGATGTTACGACGGCGGCGTTTTCCCAGTGGAAACCGGTGTGAGGGTCGGTGTAACCGATTCGGTGGACGGTTTTCCGGGCGATGTGCGGAATATCGACATAGGTTTCGGTAGTAATTTCGCCGCCAACAATAATCAGTCCGGTCGTAACGAAACATTCACAAGCGACCCGGCCATTCGGGTCGTCGGTTAATACGGCATCGAGAACACTGTCGGAAATCTGGTCGCAGACTTTGTCCGGGTGTCCTTCGGTTACGCTTTCCGAGGTAAAAAGGTATTTTTCCGGCATTTGGCTCCTTTCGTATAACTATAATAAACGTTTTATGTTATTGCCCTACTATTCACTGTCATAAAAACCGCCTTCAGAATGGTCGCCGAGAATTAGCCGTCTGCACTGCCCGCGATACGACGATTCGTTGCCGAGAATACTCGATTTAAGAATGCAATGTTCTGTAACCGCGCCGTTTCCGATTATCGAATCGACAATAATAGAGTCCCGGACGACCGAATTATCGCCGATAGAGACGTTGGGGCCTATAACGCTCCGTTCGATTGTCGCGCCCTCGCCGACATACACCGGCGGTATGAACACGGTGTTTTTTTGATGTTTCGTCGGCGGGACGTGTTCGAGAAGATGCCTGTTCGTCTCGATAAGCGTCTCGACCGTGCCACAATCGAACCAACCCGTTATTTCGGTCGCGTAGATTTCTTCTCCGTTTTCGACCATAATCCTCATAGCGTCCGTAAGCTGATATTCGCCGCGAGTCCTGATACCTTTGGCGATAACCTTGTTTAAAGCCTCGTATAAAACGGACGAATCGGTGAAAAAATAAGGGCTGGTTATTGCGAGATTGCTCGCGGGGTGTTCCGGTTTCTCCTGCATATCGATTATCCTGTCGTTATCGAGTTCTACCACTCCGAACCGGCGGGGGTTCTCTACCCGGTGGACACCGATTGTGTTGCGGCCTCCGGCGATAACCCCTTTCAATCCCATTTCGATTATAGTATCCCCCAGCGCGATAATAACCGGTTCGTTCGAGCATTTTTCAAGCCCGAGTTTAACCGCATAGCCGAGCCCGAGGAGTTTTTCCTGCTCCACAAAAATAGTTTTGACCGAGTATTTTTTTTCGACATATTCCCGTATTTTATCCCCTTTATAGCCGACAATAAAAATAAGTTCGTCTATCCCGTTCGATAGGAGATTATCGACAATATGCGCGAGAATGGGTTTCCCCGCGACTGGTAAAAGCGGTTTCGGGACGGTCGCTGTAAACGGCCGAAGCCTGGTTCCCGTTCCTGCGACTGGAATAATTGCTTTCATTTTTTGCTTTTATTTTCCTTCAAATTTTTCTAAAGCCGCTTTTAATTTATCTATCGCTTTTACCGGTTTAGGGTCTTCGCGGTTGAGAATAGCCAGATAATAGCTTGTCCAATCCCCGAGTTGTATCAGACTGAACATCCGCGCTAAAAGACTTTCACCATTCGAGTTTAACCACACAGTCTCGACACCTAAACCGCTCTGGGTTTCACCAAAAAGCTCCATTCTGAACCGCACCTTCGGATGGATATCTTTATCGGTCAGGTAAATAGCGATAAACCTATCCGCCGGCGCGCCGAGATTTTTCCAGCCGACCAGTTCATTGTGGTTGTTCTCGGGTAACACAGCGCTGTATGCCAGTTGTTTGGAGTTTTCGTTTATCTGTCCGCGAAAACGAACCGCAACGGTGTTGAAATGCCAATCATCAGAGTATATTAGCGGCAGTTTGCCTTGCAGTTTATTGGCCAGTTTTTTGGCCTCGTTCCTTTCGGTCGGTCGATTTAACCCATAGGATTCCGCGCCGGCGATAAGAGATTCGACAGTTTCGTTCAACGCATAATCCTGATTCGGGATGAAACCCAAAGCCTCGAAAATAGTCAGAATAGGGGAGAAGCTATATCCTAGTGCGGCTCTCGGCGGCAGGCCCGGCGGTAGTTTTATAAGCGGGATTCCATTCCCCTCCGCGATTTCGGCGAGTTTACCTCCGGTCGTAATAGCTATTCTCTGCGCCCCGCGCACTCCAGCTTCATTAAAGCAGAAAAGGGTTTCTTCTGTGTTTCCCGAGTAGCTCGAACCGATAACCAGCGAGTTTTTACCTACAAACGACGGCAGGTTGTAATCCCTGTTTATGTGTATCGGGGTTCCGAGTCGGTCGATAGTATAGGCTCTAACTAGGTCGCCGCCAATAGCGCTTCCGCCCATACCGCACACTACAATATTAGTTACTTTCGAAGAATCGATTCCCGACAGGTCGACCGATATAGCGATTTTTCTACCCTCCGGTAATTGCGTCGGGAACGCAGTCAGTAATCCGGCCATATCGCCGGGGTCGATTTCGCGATAAATTTCTGGATTATCTAACATTTTCCCTCCGATTTGCCTGTTATTCATAATTTAATTAATATACATCTTTCTGACATTTAAGTCAAATGAAATCCTCCCAGGATATTGTCAGAAAAAACCTGAATCGACAGGAAAACTGGATAGACTTCTTTCTAACGGGGTAGGTCCAAGCACTCGAAATGATAGAATTCTCTATTTCGAAGGATTATCATATTGATGTTCGATTTTTCTCGATTATATTTGTTGTGATGAGAATATCTCGCGGCACATTAGCGTTTATTGTGGGCGGCGTGTCTCTCGGTGCGTATATTATCTGTCTGGCACCGACGGTCGGATTGGTCGATTCGGGCGAGCTTGCTTTGGCGTGCGCGGAACCGGGTATAGCTCATCCGACGGGATATCCATTATATACCGTGTTAGGGCGCGTTCTGCTTACTTTAACCGGTCTCGAACCGGTTCTCGCGACGAATCTTTTGTCGGCGCTCACAGGCACTCTGGCAGTTGCGCTAATGTTCTTACTGATTCGCTATCTCATAGATGGTTTTATCGAAAAGCGACCGCGCGTGAAAGATTTGCTGGCTTTAGGGTTAGCTCTCGCGTTTGGTTTTTCTCGCACATTCTCTGCCGTTTCGGTCGTAACCGAGGTCTATTCGCTCGAATTAGCGCTCGACCTCGCGGCTTTTTACCTTCTACTACTCTGGTTCCACGGTGAAAACCGGTCGGCGCTTCTCGGTTCCGCATATCTGTTCGGTTTGTCTTTCGGCGTCCATATGATGAGCGTCCTTTTCTTTCCGGCGATAATCTCCGTTTTTATATTCGAGAGAAAAAGACTCGACCTTAAAATTGTGTTGTTCGCTGCACTTTTTTTTATTATCGGTCTTTCCGTTTATTTTTATCTGCCGATTCGAGCTTCTCAGTCGCCGGTTTCGAATTTCGGCGACCCATCGAGTTGGGAAAGATTTATCCGCCATATTACTGGTTGGCAATACCGGGTTTGGATGTTCTCCCGTCCGGGAACGGAACTTGTAAGGTCGGTCTGCGATTTCGCCGTTCGATTATCCGGCGAGATGACGTTCGTGGCGGTGCCCTTCGCATTAATCGGCTTGGTCCGGTCGTTTTTCAAAGTGAGGAAACTCGCCGTCGTTTTTCTTCTGGTTTTTATGGCGGATATTATTTATGCCCTGAATTATAGCATCCCGGACATCGAGCCGTATTTTCTGCCCGCATTAGTAGTAACCGCTATCTGGGTATCTTTCGGTGTGTCGGCTATATTCGAATCGAGGCGTTTTTGGTTTGTCGTTCTGCCGATTATAGGCTATTTCCCGGTTGCCGGGGCGGCGCTAAATCTGCCGGAGACCTGCCGACGCGATTATTACCTTGCCGAAGAAACCGCGACGAATATCCTTGCTCTCGCGCCGCGAAACTCGGTAATTTACCTTAACAACTGGGATTGGTATGCTCCGGCTGTTTATCTGCAACGCGCGCGTGGCTATCGTCCCGATTTGACATTACTGGATTTCGAGCTAATGCGCCGTTCCTGGTATCTTCATGGCAAACTCGAACGCCACCCAACAACGCTGGGCCTCGCAAAAACGGAAATAGAGGATTTTATTTCTTCGGTAATCGATTTCGAGCGCGGGGAGAATATCGACCCGGCAATTCTCGAAAACAAATGGCGAACTATGCATCGGGCGATAACGACAAAAAACCTTCGATACGGCAGACCTGTCGGCGGGACTTTCTATTACGGCGAGATGGCCGGGTTATGGCAGAACGCGCCTTTGAGGCCTATCGGCGTCCTGAGATTCGTCGTATCGACAAAAGCACCGATACGCTATATACCGAGCGGCCTTTTCGATATCGAAGAATTCCAATCTCGTTCGGAAAATCTATCGCCACGTGAGCTTACTCTAACCAGTCTATATAAATACGCCTGGCTCGAAAGGGCGACAATCCTGTATAAACAGGGGGAACTCGAACGGTCGGCGAGTTATCTTAACCTGATTGTCCGATGCTTTCCCGACGACTTGAATGCGTGGCAGAACCTCGCCACGATAAGAATAGAGCAGGAACGTTACGAAGAAGCGATAGAAATCTTCCGCGGCATCGAACACCTGCTGCCTCCCGGTTCGAATTCCACTATGATTTATAATGATTTGAATAGAAGAATCGCGCTCCGTGATTCTATGATTATGCAAACCGCCGATTCGTTGGGAGAAATAGATTGAAAGGACAGCCCCGTGGAAATACCCTTCGTTAAAATGTCCGCCAGCGGCAACGATTTTGTTATCCTCGATAATCGAGGAGAGAATAAGGTCGCCGAAAAAGACAAATCTCGTTTTGTCCGCGATATTTGCCGAAGGAAAACCGGTGTCGGTGCCGATGGCGTTCTGCTCGTCGAAAATTCCGAAGATGCCGATTTTCGTATGAGATATTTTAATTCGGATGGCGGTGAGGTCGAGTTCTGCGGCAACGGCGCGAGATGTATCGCCTATTTCGCGCACAATATCCTGGATATGCCCGCGCGATTAGCCTTCGAATCGATTCCCGGCGTTATTTCGGCGGAAGTAGATAACAACTTCGTAAGCATCGTAATGCCCGAAGCCACGGAATTTGAAGGCCCAGAGACTCTCGAATTGAACGACGAAATAGTCGAATACTATTTTATAAATACCGGCGTTCCCCATGTCGTAATCTTCTATAATGATATAGAAAACGCGCCGGTGCTCGAACTCGGAAGAAAAATAAGGTTTTGCGAGGCTTTTAAGCCGGACGGGACAAACGTCGATTTTATCGATATCGCAACGGCGGAAGATTACGATATCGCTGTTCGCACTTACGAACGTGGCGTCGAGGATGAGACTCTCGCGTGCGGCACCGGTGTTACAGCCGCCGCACTCGTCGCTTTCTATCTCGAAAAACTTAAACCACCCGCTCGAATTAAGGTTGCATTACCCGATATCCTGACAGTAAATATTAGTCCCGAAGGCCGTCCCGTTCTGTCCGGCGAGGTCGACCTCGTATTCGAGGGTATTTATCGTTTGTCTTAAATAGTTATGCAAGATATAATCGCCGGCAAATACATCGACCGGGATTCAGTCGTCCATCGCCTCGACCCGAGAGCCAAAACCGCTCTGCTGACCGGTTTTGTGGCATATCTGATTATCTGGCCGGAATATATCGCCTATCTGGCCGGTTCGATAATACTCCTATTGGCGACAATTTTGGCGCGGATTCCGGCGAAAACCGCGCTGCGGTTTTTATTCGGTATCAGGTTCTTTGTCCTTATCGCCTTTCTCGTGCATCTGCTTTTTACTCCGGGCAAAAACGGTTACGATTGGTGGATTTTTCATCTGTCTCTGCAGGGCGCCGCGAACGGCGTCCTTTACGCGATACGCCTTATAGAGCTTATCTGGGCGGCGATGCTCCTCGGATGGACTACTGCGCCGGTGAGTTTCGCCGATGGGATTGAGCGAATCGCAAAGCCGTTATCGAAAGTCGGCGTTCCCGTCCGTGATATCGCTACGATGCTTCTTCTGGCGATGCGCTTTCTCCCGACGCTTCTTACAGATGTTCGCGAACTCCGTCTCGCTCAGGAAGCTCGAGGCGCAAAATTCGGTTCGGGAAAGTTCTCCGAGCGTATAAAGTCCATAATACCGCTAATAGTGCCGATTTTTATGTCTGCATTCAGACGTGCAGATGCCACTGCGGTCGCGCTTACGGTCAGGGGCTACATCAGCGAGGGCCCACGGACGAGTCTGTATCCACTAAAGTTAAACTCAACAGACGCCGTCGCGATATTCTTCTCTGTTTGGTTGATAACGGTCGCCGTTGTTAACCGGTTAGTTTTATGAACACAATATATGCTGATTTTAAATACTAAAAAGCAAATATGAACACAATATATAGTATAATGAAATAAAAAAACCACAATATATTGTATTTTTCGCTTGACATCATCAGAATAAGCCCTATATTCCCCTGTGAATCGATATGAGTATATTCAAAAAAAAACAACCGAGACGCGAATTCAAATTACGCAAACGCGAAATCCGTGAAACGCTCGAAGAGAAAAACGCCGACGAGGAAACTAAAAGACATGTCCATTTCGACCCGCCCGACCGGTCGCATTATCCCCGTATTCTCGATTTCTGGCCGGTATTCCTTATAGTAGGTGTCCTTGTCGTCTTTCTATTTTTCGTGTTGCGCTGGATTTCCGGTCTCGGTTAACCACAAGAAAGGGGAAAGATGAAAGTCTTTGGTTACATTATCCTTACAATAATGGTCACAGTGTGTGGGTTCGCGCAGACCGATGAAGGCCAGTTGCGTGAGCCTGAATCAAGCGGAACTTCGCTATTTCCTCCGGGCGGGCCATATTCGTCGGATACCGTCGAAATCGTCCGTGAAAGACCGCGCTCCAGGCTCGGCGAATACGGCGGTGTCGAGCTAATCGACGCAGAGGACTTGCGAGCGATGCCTACAGCGAGCCTGAAAGAGATTATCGACAATGTAACCTCGGCGCATATAGCCGACCACGGTATCGGCCAGTTCCCTTCGGTATTCCTATACGGTCTGGGAAGCTCGAGGTCCGCGGTGTTGCTCGATGGCGAACAACTGCTTTTCCCGCAGCTCGGTCTATTCGATATGAATTGCTTTCCTCGTGAGGCAGTCGCTTCGGCTGAATTAATAACAGGGGGCGCTAGCGCTCTATACGGTTCCGAGGCTCTCGGAGGCGCGTTCGATATCGTTTTGCAGGACGAACCGCCCGCGTTCGATTATACTAAAATTTCAGGCAACTGGGGCAGTTTCGACCGACGGAATCTCTATGCGCTTATGAATAAGCGGGTTACAGATAGGATAGGTTTTACCGTAACCGCTTCCGAGCTTAAAGGAGACCTCCACCGCGATGCCGGAGCTATCTGGAACCAGGATTTTTCAGCTACCGGATATGGAGGGGCCGGCGATTTCGATTTGAGAGTATTCGGCTCCCGCCACGATAGCGATAACGATATTCTAAACCCCGTCGACTCGGCCGGGTTCTCGTATGGCCCCGGAAGACAAAAAGACGAAGCGCGTATTCTAAACGGCAGGCTATCGTATAGATTGCACAATACAAAGATAATCGCTGCATTTATGCATCAAGATTATCAGCAGCGGTATTGGTATGTCCCCGAAAACGAGGACGATTTCTGTGAACATATAGCTAATTCCGACGGGGGGAAGTTATCTGCGAAGTTCGATAATACCGCAATCGGGAGCTGGGAAGCCGGAGTATCGATGTGCTCTTACGCGCTCGAAAGCACCCAGAGCGGACATAATGCGCTGACGGAATATAGCGGAACGGTGGCCGGTGAGTATATATTACCATTGAAAATCCGCATATTGGCCGCTCTCAGACTCGACAGGGATATTCGGGAGGAAATCGACCTATCTCCGATGTTCGCGATAAAAGCACCGATAAGCGGGGATATCGAATGTTTCGGCAGTTTCAGAATCGGATATAACTCACCGTCAGTGAACGACCTATACTGGTATGAGCTTCTGATTTATCCTTTTAGTTATCCGATAGACGAATCGACGTGGGTATTCGATACATCATATACCATGAACGCCGGCGACCCCGACCTTAAAACGGAGAAAAGTGTCGGAGGCGAGTTCGGAATAATGCAAAACCCGCTTAAAGGTTTGCGTTATAATATCAAAGGTTTCTATAGCAAGACGGAGAATATGATAGAGTGGCTATATACCTGGATGCCGGATACATCGGTCTGTTCCCCGGTCAATTTCACAGAGGCCACAATCTACGGCTTAAATGCCGATTTTGAGTTTAACCAGGACGAGGATTTCAGTTTCGGTGGCCGTTACACTTATACACATAGCGAAAGCAAAACGGAACAATCGGATACGATTAAACCTCTGCCTAAAATGCCCGAACATCGAGCCGATATATTTGCTCAGGAGACCAGATATTTCCTCGATGACGAGTTGTCCGCGTTTTTGCGGCTCGAAACAACCGCTGTTTTCGGTATTCCCAACAGCACAAGAAATAGTGAACTCGACCCCGTAATACTGATGCGAGCGCGACTACGCCTGAAATTCTTGACATTTAGTATATTCGGTATGTATGAATACGCTTTAACCAAAACTGACGAAGGGTGGAAAAACGAACCGTATTCCCTCGACCCGGGCTTCGGGCCGAAAGACCCGGGGTATTTATTGCCAGAATATCAGTGGCGTCTCGGCGCAGAATGGGAATTCTATGATTGATTTGAGATATTGAACAGATAGAAGGCCGCTGGCGCGAGAGTGGAGTGGTTTTTAGGGATGGGAGTCCGTGCGTCCGCAATAATATGTTTGGTAATCCTTATAAGGACGTTGCACGGAGCGTGCCAGCGGCTGAGTTCCGCGAATATGACATACAAATTTTATAATTCGATAATCGTTTTCCAAAGACAATCTTGCATATAAACTAAAAAATCCTTATAATGGCTAATGATAAATAAACAACAAAAACGAATATATGCCCACAGTAACTGAAAAAAGAACACCATTAAAACAGGAAAAGCCGAATTATGTAGCCTATTGGTTTATCGTAGCGGTAGTGGCGTTAGTCCTCGTTATTTGTATTCGGTCCTGGATAGTGAAAGGATATGTGGTCAACACCGACTGTATGTCCGAAACGCTGCAGAAAGGGGATTTCGTCTTAGTAGAGGAAATTTCGAAAAACAAACCGCCTGAAATAGGTGATGTCGTCGCGTTTCGATATCCTGCGGAACCGTCGCAATATAGATTTGGTAGAGTTGTCGCTGCGGGCGGTTCTACAGTTCAAATAATCCAGAAAAAACTGTATATAGACGGCGACCCCGTAAAGGACTATCCCGGAGTCCGGCATACCGACCCGCTTATGCGCGACGAACTTTATTCCCTACGTGACAATTTCGGACCTTATTGGATAACCAATGGTTGCTATTTTATAATGGGCGATAACCGCGACTATTCGGTGGATTCCCGTTTCTGGGGCGAGCTTCGCCAGAGCGACATTTTAGGCAGGCCTTTGTTTATCTATTTCGCGTGGGTGCCGGACCCGCACGCGCCTGAAGTTAATTCTATATTGGATGTTCCTAAAGTAGTATTTTACAATGTGGGACATTTCCTCAACCGATTCGGTTTTTCGAGAGTCGGAAAAGTTGTCCGATAGCCCGAAATATGGCTGCTATGTGCATGTTCCATTCTGCGCCGGTGAAAAGTGCCCATATTGCGGCTTTTATTCTATCAGGTATTCACCCGAATCGGCTACCGAGTATATTGAGACGGTTCTGCAACACGCCCGAAGCACCGAGGTTCCTGTAATCGACACGCTTTATTTTGGAGGTGGAACTCCAACCTCACTCTCGCCGGAGGCTATCTCTAGGCTAATAACCAAGCTTAAATCTATCCTGCCTGTCGAGGATAACTCCGAAATCACGGTCGAGGCTAACCCGGAAACGGTCGATAACGAGACAACCGAGGCGTTATTCGAGGCGGGAGTAAACAGAGTATCTCTTGGAGCGCAATCCTTCCGACCGGCGCAATTAAAAACTCTAGGCCGCCGGCACGATATCGACAAAATATACGAGGCTTACGAAATCCTACATAAATACCCTTTTTCCCTATCTTTCGACCTGATATTCGGTATCCCCCGGCAGTCGGTTCGAGACTGGGAAATCAGTCTCGATAAAGCTATCGAACTCGGCCCCGACCATATCTCGATATATTGCCTTTCGTTCGAGTCGGGAACGCCCTTCGCGGACGCTTTACGGATGGGTGCGATATATCCGGTTGGGGACGATGTGGAGCGTGAAATGTATGATTTAGCGTCGTCGCGGTTGACTGTAGCGGATTACGGAAGATATGAGATTTCCAATTTTGCGAAACCGAAATGCGAGAGTCGACACAATCTGAAATATTGGACAGGTGCCGGTTATATAGCTTTCGGCCCGGCGGCGCACGGTTATATTCCCGGCCCGCCGAACTGGACAAGATACGCTTTTCCGAGCAATCTCGAGGAATATACATTGCTAATTAATTCCGGACGGGAGCCGTTAGCAGCGGTCGAGAAACTCGACCTGCAGAAACGCTCGGCGGAGTTCCTTATGTTAAGATTGAGATTAGACCATGGATTTTCCGAAGAGGAAATTACCGCTCATTTGCCTGAACTGGAACCGGCAGAATATATCGCCGCACTCCAACCGCTAATCGATGACAATAAAATCCTCCTCGAAGCGGGACAAGTAAGGATAGCCCCGAGAGATATGTTTATTTCTGATGCGATAATATTTCGCGCGGTAGAACTAACCGACCCCTACATAAAGGAAATCGTTACAAAAAGAAAAAGCGCCGGTTCAGAGACATCGATGCTCGAATACTCAACACGGTTTCGTTTCCCGGGTGGTTCGTAATCGTCAGAATTAAACTATCGATAATATTCTCCATAGGGAATTCGACCGGAACATAGCGCTTCTATTTGGTAACGCCCAGGTATATGACTTCACCAGCAAGTATGCGATTAAGCATCTTCACGAATTTCCCGCCGTCGTCGGAGAAATTAACCGGATAATTCTGAATCTGCGACAAGCTGACAGCCTTATTACGTTTCGGTCTCGGAGCTACATAATCGTTTTTCCTGCGACGGACCCTGCGTTTCCGCGACTGTTGAGTTGCGATAGCTGCGCAACGGCTCGAGCAATATTTTGGGACATATTTTGCCCCAACCTTTATAATAAAGGTATTCTCGCAACCATCTCTTTCGCATTTTTTCAAAGCTCGCGGCAGCTTTTTGCGCGGCATAATGAACCTCCTTGGGTAGACTACCCCCGAAATTCTTAATGCCGATATTATGCCAAACGAGTGTGGTTCTTGTATCTCATTATTACGCAAGTAATTACGATTATTGGTGTTTTTTTGGTATTCTCGAAACACAGCATAATGGGGTTTATTCCCCTTATTTTACTGGGGCTATATACCCGATATTGGACAGGATAAGAAAATGTTGAAAGGGAATTATGTATTCTTCTATGAAGCGATTAATCGTATTTTGATAAAAACCGTTGCAGGCGGGCTGTCACGCTCCGTGCATTGTCCTCATAAGGTTTATTGAATATTACATATCGGACGCACGGACTCCCTGCCCATCCAGGACGCCGCCCTCGCGCCAGCCCGGGTAGCTTTATAATTTCTCCGGTTTTTGTCGATGTAGTAAATACGGTTGGCCTTAAAATATTAGCCTTTATTCTTTTTTTCCAATTCCTTCATTGCCGGGGATTCAGCTATTTGCGCGTCGAGCCACGCGTCGATAACCGACCTGCGAAAACGCCATTCTTTACCGAGTTTGGCCGCCGGTATCTTGCCTTCTTGTGCCCATTTATAGATAGTCTGCGGTTTGAGTTTCAAATAGCGTGCGACATCCGCGACCGTCATTATCTCGCTATCGGGCATCGGAACTTCGCCTCCCGACGGAATCGATATACTCGTTCACTTTTCGCTCTATATCCGTTGCGCCGTCTAAACCGCCGAATTTTGGCCGTGATGCCGGTTCACTTTTCTTCCCGAAAATAAAACCTCTTGTCGTTTTGATTATATGGGAGTAGAAATTCCCTTCCTGTTTGCGGAAAAGCTGGAATTCCATATCGCGGTTTCCGAGAAACGGGCGGAGGTTCCATGCAAGTTGAGTTCCCACGAAGGCGAAAATTATTATCCAGACCTTGAAGACACGGACTCCCTGGCGCGGGTAGGTAGAGTATTTCTCGCAGGCATAGACCAACCCGTCATTGAGTGTCTTCATCCCGGCGAGACCGGCGACCGCGAATATTGCGACATGCAACAGCCTCAGGAAGGCGTAACTCGAACCGATAAGCATAAAGAAAAGCGCGATTGGCGCAAACGACGCCAGAATGCAAGAGCTAAGTGCGAATGCGGACAACAACAACGCCAGCGACTGCCCAAGGGATAGTTTGCTGCCCAATAGGATATTGAATATAAAAAGCGCCGGGTAGCAGATTATGAGCGCAAGTAAGAACAGAACGGGGACCTTTATCGCCGAAGATATCGCTTGAAACGGCGAGTTATATGCCCCCATCACGATGCCGTATATCCCGAATAGTATTACACAACCCAGAAGGAGTCTTAGTATTATACCAGCTATTCGTTCGTTCGTGAGAACGCCGTCGTAGAATCCATCCCGGTTACGTAAAAGCTGCGGAAAAACACCTTTATTCATATTTTCTCCTTTTTATTACTAATATGACTCCTGCAGAATTGCTCGCAAACGTCATTTCGAGGAGCGAAGCGACGAGAAATCTTCTGAATGACAACGATTTAATATTTCTCGCTTGCGCTCGAAATGACGAAATAATTTGATTTCTACAGAACACAATCACTAATATAAGAATTAAATTATTGTTTGTCAATGTATTTTATTATATTTTAATGTTTGTTGATATTAGTTCCATGTCCTGCATCATTCTCCGTATTCTCCGTGTTTTCTGTGTTTACCCGGGTGGGGTAGGGCAGCTCCCCAACTCCTTAACTCTCCAACTTTATATCCTATCGCGCCAATCGAAATCCGATTTCGTTATTCCTGAGCAACGGGCATTCCGAACGCCGGAAATTCGGGAAAGCATCTGGGGGCGACTGCCAGCTGCCTCCCGCGAGCGCGCGTGCGGCGCAGGTAAATCGCAAATATTCGATAACGTCGCGCACATCGTCGAGCCATTCCCATACATTCCCGGCAATATCCGCGAAATTCTCGGTTGGATAGCACCCGCTCGGTGCTAAATTATCGAAACCATCGTTGCCGCCGGAAAAATTCCCTTTGGTCGCCAGAATTTCTGATTTTTCGGTTGCGGTCTCCGCTGCTTCTGCCCATTCCCGCTCCGTGGGCAATCTTACACCGGCCCATTTACAATACGCCCGACATTCCCACCAACTGACGCCGACAACTGGATAAAACGCACCCATCGAAATAGTATCCGATTTCCACGGTGGGTTATCGAAATTCTTCCAACCCGCTGGGCATAACCAGCCGAATTTTCCCTGATAGAACCAGCCGAGGTCCGGTTTGGATATGCTCCCGTCGTCCACTATCCAGTATTGCTCCGTCTCATAGCCGCCGCTTTCGACAAACGCCGAGAATTCGAGATTGGTAACCTCGAAACGCGCGATTAGAGCCTCGTGGCCCTCCGCCGCTTTGATGAAGATGTATTCCCCGCCGTAACCAGTTCCATCGAAAGCCAATAAAAC
>QNEE01000028.1 GCA_003645085.1 bacterium
GGTATCGCCGTGTATCTCGATAAAGCAACTGTCGTGCGTCAATCCCGCCGGGTCGAAAACGGTAGCGGAAATGCTCGCATGAGGGTCTGAAATAAAGCTCCCCGGAGCGGGAGTTAAGTCCGTTATCTCCGGCCCGGAATAATCCGTATAAAAAAACCACTCGAACGACTCGGAATAATTACTGTCGTAATCGCATATCGGGCTCATCAAACACCAGAGCGAATCGTTATCGAACATAGGCCTGTGAATCGGAAAGTAGTAGAAACTATCGGTGAAACTGAAGACAAATTCGTCGATAGCATGCATCCAACCGCCGATACTCGAATATACAGATAGAAGAATAGAAGCGGGGTCGACAAAAAACTCCCTATCTACGATAAGAACCTCTATAATTACGTTTGAACAACTAATATACGCGCCCGTGTCCGGCCACAGGATTTCGATATAGGGCGGGATAGTGTCTTCGGCCACGACCGAAGCGGCGCATAGAAGTAATACTATCGAAATTGTATATTTCAATCTTGTTCCCCGGTTTCGAGCAGTCCGAGCCCAAGCTGTTTGCCGAATTTTTTCTTCGGCGGGCGTCCGCGTCTGATATTAGGATTAAGACCGAAATCCGCGAGGCGTTTGTCGTGGAGTCCGAAGGCCGCTCGCGCACCGTTACGGACCTTTTGCACAGCCTCGAAAAGCTCTCGTTTGGCGGGCGAAAGTTCGCTTTTCAGACGATTGGCCCGTTTTTTCAGCCTGCCGAGTTCCTCTTCGATTTCTCGGATATTCTCGAGTTCGGATTCCAGCACATCCGGGGAAAGGCCGTTTACCCGGACGGTTTTGCGGTTCTTTTTCCATCCGCGAATGACCTCATCGGCCTGTTGGACAACGTCAGAAGGGAAATATTTCGGTTTATTAGAGTCTCTTCTCACCATAATTCATTTTATACTTTATAAAATATATTTTCAGTTATTATAAATATATATTTTAATTAGTCAAGCGCTTTTTCAGTTAAGAATTTACGCCGGAATTTGTGATAAATATAGCCTGTTATCGGGTAACGCGTTTCCGTTTTATTCTATTGACGAACTATTCCTGACGATATAAATTAGTATCAATAAAATCGTACCGACTTGTCAAAAGGAGGGATTATGCGCGCGGTTTTCACGGTTGTAATATGTGTTATGTTCGTTTCCGTTTCACTCGGGATGGTGGTGGATTCGCTGCCGACATTGCCTAAAACCAATGTGGATATTCCGTGGGTCGAGTTGCGCGAACTTATCGAACTCTCGATGAAGCGCGATTCGCTCGTATTTAACCCTCCGGTGGACTATATGATACCAACAGGCGAGTATAGAGCCGAGATTTCAGGTAACACATTGAACGGCGATATTACTTTTTCGATAGTAGTCCTGCGCCGTGGCTATGTCGAGGTCCCGCTGTTCGATTTGGAACTTCCTCTCCGCAATCCGCGAACAGACGGACACCCGGCGCCGATAACGCCTCGCGGCAGTAAACACACGTTAATTTTAATGGGGCCGGGCAAATATACGTTCACAGCCGGTTTCGTTATGGAACTCACCGAGCACGTTACGAATTTCAGGTTAAACACGCCACGAACAAGCTCGACGCGCTTCAATCTCACTATTCCGGGGACCGATATAGATATCAAGTTGAATCCGGCGAGTCGTTTATCCAAACGTATCGTCGGGCGGAAAACCGTTATCGATGCCTATATCCCGTCGACGGACTATCTTTTCTGCGAATGGATGACGGCTCTTCCCGAGGAGGTCGCAGAGGAACTCGAACCCGTTCTATACGCCGAGGTAAGGACGCTTTTCTCGGTGGGGGAGGGTATGGTTCACGGCTCGGCGGAAATAGCCTATTCGGTTATTCAGGGTAAAATAGACGTTCTCCGTTTCGAGGTTCCGAAAGACGTGCGGATTCTCGATGTCCGGTCCGGCAACCTCCGCGATTGGAAAATGGAGGACAAAACCGACAGCCGCACCGTCAGCGCATATCTTAAATTCCCTTCCGGTGGAACACTCACACTCTATTGCGATTTCGAATCCACGATGGAGGCCGTCAGCGCGACGGTTGTTCTGCCCGTAATAAAATGCATCGGTGTCGAGCGCGAGAAAGGTTATATCGGTGTCGAAGCAAGAACTAACGTCGAGATTTCCCTTGTCGAGGACGCTCTCGATGTCGCATCGCGTATCGACAGGTCGGAATTACCCCAGCCGCTGTGGAGTCGCGCGAAACACCCGATAATACTCGCATTTAAATACCTTGAAACACCGTATACTATCACACTCGATATCGAGAAACACGAGGACCTGCCGGTAAAAGTCGCGACCGCGGACAACGCATCGTTCGTCGCACTTATGACCCGCGATGGCGACTATATCGTTCGGGGAACATATAATATAAGGAATAACCTAAAGCAATTTTTGTCGTTGAGACTTCCGAAAAACGCCGAACTCTGGTCCCTTTTTGTCAGCGGAAAACCGGCGAAACCAGGTAAAGGCAAAGAGAACCGCGTCCTTATACCTATGGAGAAATCGCGCGGCGGCGAAAACGCCACTACATTCCCCGTCGAAATAGTCTATTTCGTCGAGTCAAAGAAACTCGGCGCATTCGGGAGCAGAAAAGTAACGCTACCTAAAGTCGATGTCCCCGTAAGCGTGATGAATCTCTCTCTTTACTTGCCCTATGGTTACACTTACACCGGCTTCGGCGGTAATATGGAAGAGGGTTGGGGCGAGGTCGAATATGACAAAAGCGCTGTTGGTGGCTACGGCGCCCAACTCGAGGCGAATATCCAGATGCCTGTAGCCGCCAAAGGCAGGGCGGCGATGGACGAAATGCTCGAGGCCCAGGTCTCTTATGAAGAGGAAATGAAACAGGCCGTCCAAACATTTACGTCGACAGAAAAGGGCGTGATGCCCGTCAGGATTACGATTCCGCAGGTCGGCTCGCTGCATCGATTTCAGAAATACGTCATCCCGGAGGACGAGAAAGGCCCGTTCCCGGAGGTCAAAGCGCATTATACTAAACGCGGTATCAAAAACGTTCTAACTTTCATTGTCGTCGTTCTGGCAATATTCGCTTTCTGGTATTTCGCAAAGCTGCTCGTAGAGTTGATTGTCAGGATTATCGCCAAGCGCAAGAAAATCCGCGGGTTCGTGCTGAAAACTATTATCGTCGGCTTCATCGAACTGATGATACTTATGTGGCTCGCCGGTTCGTTCTCGGTAAGTATGAGCGCTATCTTTATCCCGTGGTTCATCGGCGCGTTCATCCTGATTATCTATATAATCGTCAGGTTCGTTGTAAAAGGACTACTACTGAAACCAAAAAAGAAAGAAACTGTGCCGGCGTCCGATATTCCTCGTCCGCCTCAACAACCGGCGGAGTAAGCCTGATACAATCGAGCGTCCGAACGCTGGATATGAAAATTCCTAAACGCTTCGACCGGCTGGAATCGAAGGTCGGCGAGGTAAAAGATAAAATTTCGTAAATCCCGTTTTATACATAGAACCCTTTATAAAATCCACCCTAAGTCGTTGAAAATCGCTCAAGAGTCTTGAAAAACTTGACAGCGGTCTTCCAAACGGAAGAGAATTCCTTGAAAAAGTTGACTGTAGTCTTCCAAACGGAAGAAAAAGTCTTGAAATCGCAAAAAAAGTCTTCCAAAAGCCTGGGCGACATATAGTTATATAAAACGCACATTATTTGTGCATTTATGTATTTCCTTGGACAATCCGCGTGTCCGACCGGTCTGTAAGCTTTTTACGTAATCTTACCCTTCTTCGGATTTTTTCCCGCAATTTAACCTTGCAAATATCAGGATTTTTACATATTTTAATAAACAATGAACCAATAACCATCGGAGGAAATATGGAAGCTAAAAGAACCCCTTTTTATGAAAAACATATAGCCGCGAAAGCTAAAATCGTCGAGTTCGCGGGATACAAGATGCCGATGCTATATCGCGGTATTGTGCCGGAGCACCGTAAGGTCCGGGAATCGGTCGGTATGTTCGATTTGTCGCATATGGGCGAGTTTTTTGTGTCTGGCCCGGAGGCGCTGCCGTTTATCTCGGGAATGACCACAAACGACCCGGCTAAACTCGCTGTCGGCCAGTGCCAGTATAGTGCGATGTGCTACGACAACGGCGGTATCGTGGATGACCTGCTCGTCTACCGTATCGGCGAACAGGAGTATATGCTCGTGGTCAACGCGTCGAATATCGACAAGGATTGGGAATGGCTTCACGACCATATTCCGGGACACGGTAACATCGAATTCACCAACCGCTCCGACGAGGTAGGGCTTCTCGCGATTCAAGGGCCGAAGGCGCAGTTGGTTATGTCTAAATTGACCGATTTCGACCTCGATTCGCTCGAATTCTATCACAATGCTCGCGCGACTATCGGCGGCGTGCCGGACGTTCTATTTTCCCGCACCGGCTATACAGGCGAAGACGGCTTCGAGATATATCTTGCCCCGGAGCATTGTATCGACCTATGGGATAAAACAGCCGAGGCCGGCGAGGAATTCGATATCGAGCCTATCGGTCTCGGCGCACGGGACACTCTCAGACTAGAGATGAAATACGCGCTTTACGGTAACGACATCGACGAGACCACGAACCCATGGGAGGCCGGACTCGGCTGGATTGTGAAATTGGAGAAAGGGGATTTTCTCGCCCGCGATGTCCTTATCGATGCTAAAACGAAAGGCATCGCCCGCAGGCTCGTCTGTTTTAAACTGACCGAACGCGGATTTCCGAGAAGCGGATACTCGATTCTCAAAGATGGCCACGAGATTGGGCATGTAACCAGCGGAACGTTCTCCCCATCGCTCGATGTCGGTGTCGGCCTCGGTTACGTCCAATTCGGCGAGCACAAACCCGGCAACCAAATACAAATAATGATACGTAATCATCCTGTCCCCGCGATAATAGAGAAACCGCCGTTGTATAAGGGGGGGAGCCATAAATAAACTCCCTCTATCCCTCCATTAATACGTGGGTTTCACGGAATAGATGAACGGTAAAATATTAAAATACTTAGAGGATTATTCGCTGAAAATCAGCGTCGATTTGTTTGCGGAATCTACTGTCGGAAACACAAGCAAAGATTATCTCGAATCCGGCGGTAAAAAGATACCGAAATATATAAACGAATTCTGGACATCAAGACAAAGACAAGCTTCGAGAATACACGAAATATCCTATCGGGCGTGTTTTAAGGCCCAACTGCCACGTTTCTTTATAAACTTGTTGACAGAAGAGGGCGATATTGTCTATGACCCTTTTAGCGGAAGGGGAACGACGCCAATTGAAGCGGGTTTATTAGACCGCAATATAATATCTAATGATATTAACCCGCTTAGCGAGATACTAACAAAACCGCGATTATTTATCCCGGATTTTAAGGAAATAGGAAAAAGGCTCATTGAAATACCATTAAAGAACGGGAATAAAGCGGATATCGATTTATCGATGTTCTACCATACGGATACGGAAGCCGAAATAGTATCGATAAGAGAATATTTGAAAGGAAGGAAAGAAAACGGTGCCGAAGATGAGATAGACGCCTGGATTCGCATGGTTGTGACGAACAGGCTAACGGGTCATTCTAAAGGCTTTTTCTCTGTTTATACGCTTCCGCCGAACCAAGCCACGACACCCGAAAGGCAGAAAAAAATAAACGAGAAAAGAAATCAAGTCCCCGAATACAGGGATACGAGGCAAATAATACTAAGGAAATCCAGGTCTTTATTGAGGGGACTGACATTAAATCAAGTCAAATCTTTGAGGAAAGCTGGCGAAAAAGGTCTGTTCTTAACTAAAGATGCACGAGAAACCGACGAAATAAAACCTGATACCGTAACCCTTACAGTAACTTCGCCACCTTTCCTGGATATTGTCCAATACGCACACGATAATTGGCTCCGTTGCTGGTTCAATAATATCGACCCGGAAGAAATATCGAGAAGAATAACCGTAACAAGGAAGTTAGAAGAATGGACTTACATTATGCGAAGGGTTTTTGAAGAGCTCTTTAGAATTACAAAAAAAGGCGGTTGGGTTGCATTTGAGGTCGGCGAATTGAGAAAAGGAAAAATAAAACTTGAAGAATATGTCGTTCCTCTTGGGGTAGACGCGGGTTTTAAGTGCGAATGTATAATTATTAATCAACAAGATTTCACAAAGACATCGAATATATGGGGAATAAACAATAACGATATCGGAACGAACACGAATAGGATTGTCCTTTTTCAGAAGGTATAAATATGAATGAAAATTACGTAAAGAAACTTGAAGCGGTAATAGCAAAGATGTTGGAACCGGTTAAAGATGTCCCATTTAACATTATTATTAAATCTCTTTCTGGTTGCGATGTAATTCCTTTTAATAAAAGAAGCAAGAAAGACAGAGAGTTATTATCGACATTGAAAAAAGTAGCTGATATAGCGGGTAAAGACATAAATAATAACCCTATTTTACGCTTAAGGGCGAATGAAGTAGGGAATGATATAGAAGAGTATGTAAAACGGGCGCTATTGGATATTGGTTACAGGGCTGAAATACCAACCTGCAGAAGCGGAAAAAGGAAATCGACCGGATATCCCGATATAATTTTCTATGATAAATTCGATAGACCAAATTACCTCGAATGTAAAACTTATAGCGAAGAAAGCCGATTTACTACTTTTCGGTCTTTTTACTTTTCCCCATCCGACGATTTCAAAGTAACGTTGGATGCTCACCATCTTGTTGTTTCTTATAAAATATATGTTGCTGGTCGGTCCCGAAATAAAAATATTTATAAAACCAAAGGGTGGAAAATATTGTCCATAGAGAACTTATTGTGCGATGTCAAACACGAGTTTAATTCCGACAATCTTAGACTATATTCTGAAGAACTCGTTCTTGCTGAAGGAAGTCTATAAATTCCATTCGTTTTGGGATATTACTTATTAAGAATATTCTAACCCGCCACATCTATTATCTATCTTATGCGCCTCGATGTCTATTTCACCCGCCATGAACTCGCCGCTGCCGGCAGCGAGGCTTTAACCGGCGCATCCTGCGTTATGATAGACGTCCTCCGGGCTTCGAGCACGCTGGTGCAGGCCTTATCTGTCGGCGCGGGACCAATCTATATCGCCGGGAGCCCCGAAGACGCATTTGCGTTGCGAGACAAACTCGGCGGCGCACTTCTCTGCGGCGAACGCAACGGCCTCATCGTCCACGGATTCGATTTAGGCAATTCGCCTTTGGTTTATACCGCCGAATCGGTCGGTGGACGGACGCTCGTTTTCGCATCGACCAACGGCAGCAAAACGCTCCTAGCCTGCGAAAACGCCGACGAGATACTTGTCGGCGGTTTCGTCAATCTCCCAGCGGTCGTCGAGGAACTAATCAACGCCGATAAAGCCGCACTCGTCTGCTCCGGCAAACTCGGAAGATACTCTATCGAGGACGCCGTCTGCGCGGGGATGATAATCGACCGACTCGCCGCGCAGGGCGGGAAGCCGAACCTCGTTTCGGATTCAGCATATACCGCCGTGTGGCTCTATCGCAGATATGCCTCGAACCCGGAGGAGACATTGGGCTGCGCCGAACACGCGCTTTACCTCTCGCAAGAACTCGGTCTCGCCGAGGATGTCGCTTTCTGCACGCGCGTCGGGACGCACAATATTGTCCCACGTTTTGTTGACGGGGTTATCCGCTGATGCGCCGCGATTTCCCGCACCTTTCTATGTCGAAGCGGCGAAAAGTTCTACTCCGCCTCGTGAAAAAAGCCGTGAAGATGTTTAACCTCTTTGAAAAAAACGACCGCGTGATAATCGCGATAAGCGGCGGCATAGATTCCCTGGCGATGTTCGATATCCTCACAGACAAATCCGCCTGGTGGTCGCGACTTGTGGAATTCGCTCCCATTCATATAGACACCGGTTTTCCACGCGAGGACAATAGCCTCGAAATTCTCGGCGACTATATTGAGAAGAACGGATATGAATTGAGAATAGTCGATAAACGCGAGATAGCTCGAACCGCTCTCGGCGATGGCAAGCCGCAGAATCCCTGCTTTATTTGCAGTCGTATGCGCCGCAAAGCACTACTGGAAATCGCAGAAGAAGTCGGCGCTAATAAAATCGCTATGGCTCATCACCGCGAGGACGTCCTAGAAACATTGCTAATTAACCTATTCTGGGGTAGAGAAATAGCGGCTTTTATGCCGAATCAACCACTTTTCGGCGGTAAATATCATATTATTAGACCGATGTTCCTCGTAAAAGAATCGCAATTAAAGGGTTATGCGAAATTGCGTGTAATTCCCGACCTTTCGGCAAAATGCCCCGTTGCCGGCAATACAAAAAGGGAGTATATCAAGGAACTTTTGAATAGGTTGGAACGCGAGAATTCCGGGCTTAAGCGTAATATGTTCCGCGCGCTTTTCCACCCGAAAACCGAATATCTTCTTGGCGAATATACAAAAACGCCTAAATGAGAATAATTTCACACCCGAAATCGATAATCCACTGCACTTTGTCTATCGATGTATCCCGGCTTGCACTTTGCAAAATGCAACGCTTTTTTCGTCGAAAAGAGGGTTCACAAATATCGACTCCCCTGTTCCTAACCCTTGAATCATCAACGTTTAACGGCATTTAACAGTTCTGGCACGAGCGTTGCACAAACTATAGCGGCAACACGATAATCCTAAACCCAAGGAGGAAAAATGAAAAGGAACAAAGGTTTCACGCTGATCGAGCTTATGATCGTAGTCGTGATTATCGGCATTCTGGCCGCTCTCGCGATTCCGCGTTTCATGGCTGCATCGAAAAAGAGCAAGATCTCCGAGGCCCGTATGGTCGTTAAGCAGATATGGTCGGCGGAACAGGTCTATTACGAAGAATACGGTCGTTACACGACAGGTGTTACCGATGTATTCGGAACAGGCTCCATACCTTCCGGATTAGTAGTCGATACTCCTTCCGGCCAACCGCGTTTTACTTACGACATTGCCGATTTCAGCACGTCGATTGCCACCACCTATCACGTCCGTGGTGTTCCAAACACCAGTGTAGATGCTTCTCTCGGAGATGTCTCGAATATCGAGATAAATGTAAGTGGAACTATTTCGGGCGGAACGTTCTAAAGCGACTACCCATCAGAAAGCGAAAGGCGGCTAATGGCCGCCTTTTTTTTATCTAACCTTATGGATAATTCCTACCGAGGTTTTTTTATATTGCATAATCTTCTATAGCCCCGCATATTAGAATATAATGGCGAAGGAAATACTTATAATATTAGCGTTAGTATTCGTTACTCTCATAGTATATTCCAGCGGTTTGTTTGGGGATTTTGTCTGGGATGATGATATGCTTATTACTAAAAACCCTTTTCTAAAAGTTTCCGAGCCGACCTCGCTTTTTAATAGACAGTTTTTTCCTCCATCGGGCTGGAATAATCCCGGATATTATCGGCCGATTTGCAGCCTTTCTTTATGGCTCGATTTGAAAATATGGGGGCAGTATCCATTCGGTTTTCATCTAACGAATGTATTTCTACATATTATTTGCGTTTTACTCTTCTACTGGCTTTTAAAAAATTTCATACCCGTCAAGAAGAAATCTGTCGTCTGGCTTTCTGTGGCCGTCTTCGCGCTTCATCCATACCATACGGAATCGGTTACTTTTATAAGCGGTAGAACCGACGTTCTCGCTACATTATTTATACTTCTGGCATTAATGGCCTATATTATTCATCGTAAAACCGGAAGAGCGGTCCCGCTCTATCTTTCGACAGCCGCTTATATTATAGGTTTGCTGTCAAAAGAGGTTGCCGTAGCTTTGATACCGATAATCATCTTATGGGAGCTATTGCTCAACCGTAAAGAGAAATTGGGACTCGCTTTCGTTTCTCTTTCCCCGATAATCTTCGTTACCCTGGCCTATTTACCATTCCGTTCGCTACTACTGGGGCTCGCGGATAAAACCCTCTATGCTCCTGCTATAACCCAAGGTTTCTGGGTCCGGTTGTTTTACGCTCCATATTTTCTCGCGAAATATATAGTTATGCTCTCGGCGCCTTACACTTTTAATTCCTATCGTCTGGCACGGTTCTTCGTTATCGATTTCGGTATTCGGGAAATACTAACCATCGTTATCATATTCGGTTATCTAGGGCTTATTTTCGCGCTTCTAAAAGCTAAGAAAAAAGAGAGCGTCTTTTGGATGTTATTCGTTTTTTCAGGACTTTTACCGGTGTTAAATATTATTCCCATCTGCGGCGCGTCGATGGCCGAGAGATTCCTCTATCTACCGAGTCTCGGATTTAGCGTGATTGTCGCGATAGGAATTATCTCTCTCGATGAGAAAATTAGGGCGAGAAAACCAAAAAGTTCGCCGGGAATAATACTAGCGACCACGCTTCTACTTTCCTATGCCGGAACGACCTATATACGCAATTTCGACTGGCAAAACGAGCTTATGGTTTTTCACTCGATACTCAAAGCCGATAAAAATTCCACCGTCGGGCACACCGGTCTCGCCTCGACTTTTGTGAGGATGGGCGAATACGATTCCACGGTTATTCACGCCCAGGCGGCTCTCGCGCGAGACCCGTGGCTATTACCGGCGTGGCAATCGATGGGACTGGCGCTGTCGAGAATGGGAAAACACTCCGCCGCGGAATGGGCACTCCGGCAGGCGCTTGTAAGGTCTCCACGGGATGCTAATGTATATAATAATCTAGGGGTTGTCGCCGAAGCGAGAGGGGACATCGAAGAAGCCGCAGAAAATTTCCGGATAGCGGTCGGTATTAATCCGCTGTCGCCTACGGCTCACCTCAATCTCGGAAGATTGCTATACGGAACAGGTGAATTCGACGAGGCTCTGGCGCTTCTCGAACGCGCCCGGCAACTCGACCCATATAATCCAATAGTGCATAAAGCGTTATCGGAAACATACGAAGCACTCGGCGAGAACGAGAAGGCGCGCCGAAGTTGGCAAATGTATCTAAAATTACCGGGAGTGAAGGTCGGCGAATTCACCGGTGATGAAGACGCTCCCGGGGTTATACGCCGTTCTAAAGGCCGGAGGAAATAATTGAATTGGTTTTACATATTCGCTCTTTTTCTATTCGGATTGCCGGTAGGCAGCTTCTTGAATGTAGTTATATGGAGGCTCCCCAGAAAAGAGAATGTCGTTTTCCCGCCGTCGCATTGCCCTATTTGCAACGCGAAAATCAGGCCTTACGATAACATCCCTATTATAAGCTATCTTATTCTTGGTGGTAAATGCCGCGATTGCGGCGCGAAAATCTCCCCTCGATACCCCGTTGTAGAGTTAATCACGGCTTTGCTTTTTGCCGTCGCATTGCCGCTTACCGGCTGGACAATGAGTTGGGACCTTCTTGCTGCGCTCATATTGACGGGTACCGGAATAGCCATAGCCGCGATAGATATCGAACACCGTATTATTCCCGACGAGCTTTCTTTCGGTGGACTAATAGCCGGGGTGGTTCTCGCACCATTAAGGGCCGAGTCTTTTTACGGCCTATTATGGGGGATAGTCGGTGCGGTTTCCGGTGCAGTCCTACTTTTTATAGTGCGTATCGGCGGAAAAGCTCTTTTCAGGCGCGAAGCTATGGGGTGGGGCGATGTCAAACTGATTGCGATGATTGGAGTATTTGTAGGGTGGGAGGGCGTTCTGATGACCGTATTTATCGCCTCGGTTATCGGGACTATCGGCGGAATAATCGGTATGATTACGTCGCAAAAAACCCGAAAAGACAGGGAAATCCCTTTTGGACCATACCTGATTGCGGCAGGCATTATCGTATTCTACTTCGGGGACAAGATTCTCAAATCGTATCTTTCTCTGTTCGAGTTTTAGCTACAATCGTATCCACAGGGGTTTCTTCAAGTATCTGCGGCTTTTCGGTCTCCGTGAAATAGATTGTCCATTTTCCGTTTTCATAATGTAATTTGTGCAACGAAACGACTCTCATATGGCGGAAATATTTCGGACCGCCCTGGTCCCGCATAGTAACTACCGACCGAACCTGAGCCTGGTCTTTGATTTTGCTTAAAAGCTCCACTGTGTCGATAGTATAAGATACATCGTAGTTCACGAAAAGCGATTCCAGTAACGTTCCGGCGATATCGGCGCGCGGGCCGCTCACGGTCGACATATAAAGCGAGGTGTTTTCCTCGTCCATCGCGCGGTAGTTGTCGATTACAGTTTGCGTCGGGTCTGGCGTTTCGTAACCGCAAGCCAGAAAAACGGCCACGCCAAAAAACGCGACTAATACTATTGTTCTCATTGCCCCTCCTTTTTATCACAATAAAGTGAGTTTTGCAAAATATCGATTCTCTGTAAAAGCGATTGAAATCGCCCTCTCCCAGAAAAGCCACCGAATTGACTAACCCATTATCCAACAAGCCATTAACGCCACACGACTAAGACCGTGGGTCTGCGTTACTCGAATTAAAATGGACATCCGTGTATTTGGGAGAATCTATTCACAATAAATACTTTATTCTTTAACAAATCTTACACTGTCGATTACGGTGTTCCCGGCGATATCCGACGCCTCGACGCGCCAGATATGTTCTCCCGGCTCTATATCCTCGACCGATACGAATATCTTGCCTTTTTCCGGGTCGTATTCCGTGGGCCGCCAGACGCTGTCGATATAACTATTCGGAAGGACATCGTTGGAAAACCCGGAGAGGTCGTCAGATATGTTTGCAGCCAGAGTTTTCGATATGCGAGCGTTTTCGGCGACTGTCAAACGCAACTCGGGTGCGATAGTGTCCTGTTCCACACCGAATGTTCCGAACGCGGTAACGAATCCGGTTAGGAAACCGTCGTCGATATAGTTACTGATAAAATACCGCTTGCCTTCCCAGAACCTAACCAAACAGAGTTTCCCGCTGTCGGCTGATGTTCCCGTAGTATCGAAACTCAGTTTTGCTCTAGAGCGTAAAACTACGTTCGACGGCTCGATTAATATTCGTTCCGGCATAATCGAATCGGCCGGGAGAATAGTATCCCTAGCGTTGAACGGGACAAAAACACCGGCCTTGGGGATTTCGAGGCGCCATTGGCCGTCGGCCAGTTCGTATTCACGCTTCGATTTAACTGCCCAGATATTCGGTTTGAATTTGGTTTCGCTTCCGGGCCAGGATATTTCGAGCTTTCCGCCCGGTTCGAAATCAAAAATCCGGAAAACAAAGGAGGTGTCGGAAACTATATCGGGTCGGGTTTTTGTGTCTTTATATTCGATAAGCGGCAAACTCGAAGGCGGTTTATCGAAATCCGCGCTAACGACAATACTCTCGCTGCCCGGAATGCTTATCGAGATTTCGGGATTACCGCTTTCACCGGGTCGCCAGAACCATAGAGGTGATGCTATATCGTCGGTTTTTAATTCGACATATTCTACCTGCGCCGGCAAATCGGTCGGATTATCTTTAATCGGTATTTCCTCGCGATAGGCTATACCGCCTTTCCTATATTCCAGTAATAAACCAACGGTATCTTCCGAGGAAAATCCAGAGGAAACCGTTACCGATTGGCCTGTTGTATTTATGGTTATTGGAATCTCGGTCGGAATATCTACCGGTATTATTGTAATCGGCAATTCGGCGAAATTGCCTGCAAAATCCTCCAGACGTACCTTAAGTTCGACTGTGTCCGTTTTAATTTCGATTACCCCGGAACCTTCACGTGTTCCTTTCAGCAGGTTGATATCCGCTCCTGCCGGGTGGTCTAACCGAAAAGGCGGTTTGGTCAAGCCGAACTCATCTTGCAGCCCGAGGTCGTATAGCAATCCTATTTGTTTCGTCCGGGAGTATGAGAATGTGTCCGCAAGGAAACGATAGAGCGTGTCGCCTCGCGCGAATAACTCTATTTTATACGCCCCGAACCGATTGAGATTCGAAACGCATTCGCGGTCGAACGCTTCGATACAAAGCGAAATAGTGCCGTGCGCGAAAATCGGTTTTTCCCGGGCGAGTTCGAGACTATCTTTTACACCGCGAACCGCAAACCGCGCCGGAGTCGGTCGGCCGTTAATGTGTGCGTTTCCCGCGCGCGGGATTATCCAGACCGATTCGATTTGCGGGGGTAAATCGTCTTTTTTAATATAGCCCACGTATCCTGCGTTGAAAGGTGTGTCCATTCCTTTGCGTAGTTCGAAATGAAGATGCGGGCTGCCCGCGCCGGTGCTTCCAGAAAAGCCGATAGTATCTCCGGCCTCGAAAACAACCTCTCCCTCCTTGAACCAGAGTTCGGCAGTATTCTTTTTGTGTTCGAATTTCTCGGCGTCCATTCTCTCGGCCAGCATTCCGGTAAATCCGGATAGATGAGCGAATACCACCGTAATATCGTCTTGAATTCGGAAATATACAACTTTGCCGTAGCCCCATGGCGTTTCGCGCGCTCGGAGAACATAACCGTCGGCGGGTGCGATTATAGGCATACCCTCTCCGTCGGGTGTTCGGAAATCGGTTCCCGCATGGAAATGTCCCACTCGGAATTCCGCAAAAGTGCTGGTTATATGATGTTCACAGTCGAGTGGCCAGAGTAGGCTGTCCTGCGCAAAACCAGCCAGGGCAAGAAAAAAAAACGGCACAATTGCCCGGTGCCCGGTCATCTGGTTACCGGCACGTAGCTAAGTGTTACTTGATGGCTCATACCTAAATTTTCGGAATAATTGACAACCGCGTAATCGAGCCGCAACCCGCGGAATCTAACACCGATACCGCCGGAGATATTCCGTGTATCGTGAAATGCTGTCCAGCCGGCGCGGAGCACCACATAATCTCCGATATAACCTTCAGCGCCGAGCGGGAGCCAACCGTCGAGCTTATCGGGTTTAACCCAATCGGCACGGATTACGGCGTAATCGAGAATTTCCGCTTGAATTCCCGTCCTGTATGTAATCGGGTAATTCTCGCGATAGAGCCTGAAAACCATCTCCTTGTTTCCCCAATTCTTCACAGCAATACCGGCTCGTATAAATCGATATTCCCCGGAAGCGCCGAAATCGAATATCCAGCCGTCGCGGTTATCCTGGTCGATGCGCTCGTGGACCCATTTTGCTGAAACGCCCAGGTTAGCTATATTCACAATTCGCCTCGCTCCGGTCAACTGAATATAGAGTTGGTGGCTATCGAAAGTATAGTCCGGTTCGGATGTCGGCGCGGTTCGCGCTTCGATATCCTTGGAATCGACCAGGAAAAACCGGGCAGCGCCAGCCCAATCCTTATACCTTTTTGTGGCGTAAATTTCGGAATGCAACGTTTTTTCCCTAATGTAGCAATAGCTTGCTCCGGCGGAAAAAGCGCCACTATAAAACAAGCAGGAGGGATTCGCCCATCCACTCGATATGGGGTCGTTCGCGGCTGTGGCAGCTCCGCCGAGAGCTTCCGTGGCGGCGTCGGTGGTCAACCACAGAAACGCCCCGGGTGGGAGAACCAAGTTTCCGTGAAGTGTCTGACCGAAAACCGACACAGCTAAAATTAATACTATTCCGAGTATCGTCTTTTTCATAATTTCCATAGCTGTTTTTAGTTTTAGAACAATCTAATCAATTATCGTGCCAAATCAAAGGGAAATCGATTTAATTTACCGGCTGTCACGGTTTTTGCTATGCGCGGTATGTAGAGGCAATATCATTCCGCGCGCAAAAACCCCCTTATCCCCCAAGGCTGTCACATCTCGTGCAACGTCCGTTTAGATTTATATACATTAATTTCGGACGCACGAGCTGCGCCAGCCTTCTCCCCGCCGACGCGCCAGCCGGTTTTAATTTTTGTGATGTGCGGCCAAACATAGATATTTTTTGAAGGATTGGTCGAGTTATCGTAGTTTATTTGGATTTTTTAGAAACTTTTAGAAACTTCTCTTAAACCCTTGACTTTTGTTAATAAAAAATTAGTTTAAATAGATAAATATGTGCCTTTTAATAATCCGCGATAAGGAGTCGATATGTTTATATTAAAAAGGGTTTGTCTTATTCTGGGAATACTTTTCTTAATAGTCGGGAGTGTTTCTGGGTTCACCAACCTTGGGAAGGATTTCTTCCTTTGTTATCCCGCTAATGCCTGCCGCGAACCGGTCGGATTCCCTCCGCCGCCTGCGAGCGACTTTAACGGTATGATTATTCTGACTTCGACTTTCGCTACTACCGGGACGGCGCATAATTGGGACTATAGCTGGTCTGTGCCGTTTAACATTCCGCCGAACGGTATCGTTACGATACCTGTAGATAGCACCTTCTGGATAAGGCCTTCCGAAACGATACTCAGGAAAGGTATCAGAATAGAATCCGATGAGAATATGTCCGCGTATTTTCTTGCATTCGAGACACCCGGCGCGACTAACGATATGGCGCTTATCTACCCTGTTCCGAGCCTCGGAAACGAGTATATTACGATGTGCTGGCGTGACAATCTTCCCACGTTCGATGTCTGGCCATCGCCGGTTCCCTATGATAGAGGCCCGACTATGTTCTGTATTTTCGCGCCTTTCGATGGCACAACCGTTACGATAACTACCCCCGTTCCAACAGAGGGCGGTCACGCTGCATATACTCCGTGGAGCATTACACTCGACAGCTACGAATGTTATCAAGTTCTCGCCTGCACGCCGATAATAACAAATCTTTACGACCTTACAGGTTCCGTAGTTACATCCGACAAACCGATTGGCATTATCGCCGGCAACCAGATTGCCGGTGTTCCGGACAGTATCTGGGCTGCGGATTATTTAATAGAGCAAATGCCTCCCGTTTCCGCGTGGGGTAAGACATTTAACGCTTTCCCAATCGAACCGCGTAACTATTGGGAGGAAGACGTTATCCGTATCCTGGCATCCGAGGACGGCACGAATGTTGCCATCGAGGACGACGGCGGCGTAACTAATATCGTCCTCAATCGCTGCCAGTATTGGGAATGGAATGGGCAGAACTGCCACGCCGGAGCGTGGCTCACCGACGGTTGGTGCGAGGGCCCCACTCTCGACAGTCCGACACATATTACATCCGATAAACCGATTCTCGTCGGGCAATATATAATGGGCGGGACAATGGTCAGCCAGACAAATATCCTCGGCGAATACGTCGACCCCCTCGGCGACCCGGCATTTATGTTATGTCCGCCTATAGAGCAATACTCGAAAAGGTATGTTTTTCTTACGCCCGGCGGATATAATAACGATTTCCTCAATGTCGCTATCGAGACCGGCCACGAAGGTTCTATTACTCTCGACGGCGGCCCCCCGACTTATAGCACCCCCTGGTTCAATATTCCCTCCACGACTTACCGTGGCGCAAGAATAGAACTCGACCCCGGCGGCCATGTTCTCGAAGCCGATACCACGATGCTTATCCAGATGTATGGCTACGACTCGAACTGGGCATCCTATGCCGCCGTGGCCGGCCAGAACCTTAATCCGATTAACGCCGAATATACAATTATCAAATACTGCGAACTTACTCCCGCTTATAGCGGTGCTTATACTGTCTGGCGTATCGTAATAATCCAGAACGGCGGCGACCCCGGAACAGGTATCCATATCATCGATTCACTCCCGCCCGGATTCAGTCTAAGCTCGACACCGTTCACGATAGAGCTTTTCGGCACGGCGGCTCGAACATCTATCATAGACCCGTCTCCGGGAGATACTGTCCTAGATTGGGGCGAATTCTCTATGTCCGCCGGCGATTCTATCGTAATTACATTCACTGCCGATATCGAGATGGGTGTCGAAGGCCTGTTCGACAACGGCGTAGCCTGTTACGACGATTCCGGAACCACAACCGGCAATATCGGCGGTCTGCTCGGTCACGAGGACGATGTCCTGGTGATATTGCCTCCGCATCCGATAGCCGACGCCGGACCCGATACGGTTATCTGTGAAGGGGACACTATCACTATCGGCGGCAGCCCCACGGCAACGAGCGGAACACCGCCATATACATATTTCTGGTTCAGCGACCCGCCCGGGTTCTCCAGTGGTGAAGCGAATCCGATTGTAACGCCGTCGGGATACACAGTCTATACCGTTATTGTAACCGACGACCTCGGCCTCGCCGATACAGATTTCTGCGTTATTTCGGTCGCGCCGGCTCCGGATGCTGAAATAATCGTCCCCAACCCGTGCGGGCTTATAACCTCCTGTCAGTATCAGGAGATAGTATGGGCTGTCGTGGACACGTTCGTCGGTGTCCTCGCCGAATCGACCGTAGCGAGTATCAACGGTATTTATTACTACCCCGGGGCGGAACTGGTTCCGACTCCGGGAACCGCCGGAACAACGTTCGTTACTTTCACTCCGCCTGCTCCCGGATGGTCGCATTACGATACCGTCGTCGCCGAGCTTATTCAGGCGATGAATAACGCATACTGCACCGACGGCGTCCCGCCGTGCACCTTTATCGTGGACCTCGAACCGCCGGTCGTAACGGACACATTTCCTGCCGACGGCGACACGGTTTTCGAGGCTTCACCCTCTATCGGTCTGGTTATCGAGGACGACCCCGCGGGCGTCGACCCGAACAGCTTTAACTACATAACCGTTACCATCGATGGTCTTCCCGTTACTGGTTGGACATATAACTGGGACGGCTCGAACCTGTCTATACTCGGATTAACCTTCGTCCACGGCGATACGGTGCGTATTTGTCTGGACAGCCTGTTCGACGCCCCCGGTTACGACTATTGCGCCCCAAACGATACCTCGTTCTGCTGGGAATTCTACGTTATGATATCGACTCCGGAGGCTTGGCTAATCGAGCCTATCGACCTCAATCTCGACGGTACCGTCGCCAGCGCGTGCACCTGCCAGCCGATAATTTTCTACCTCCACGACGACATCGGCATCGACGAATCGACCATCGTATTCCGTTTCGGTGCGGCGACGATTGGAATCGCCGACTCGAGGCTAACCTATGCGAACGATACGCTCACTTTCCAGCCGACCTGGCCGTGCTGGTCTGATGGTTATGTCGATTTCGAGCTCCTGGCCGTCGAAAATATCGCCGGAGTTTCGCTTCCCTCGCCGGTTTCAGGAACGGTTCTCATCGACCTTACTCCGCCGTATTTCTTGAATATCAATCCGCCGACGGGAAGCTATGTCGGCGCGTCTCCGACTATTTCCATCGAGGCCCACGACGACGGTATCGGGATTGTCTGTTCTGATGTCTATATCGAAATCGCCGGAACACCGTATTACCCCGTAACGCCGGGGATAACCTGGGATTGCACGACATTTACAGCCGACCTGGCAGCTTTAGGATTGACGTATTCCGACGGCGATACGATTGAGTTCTGCTTGATGGGCGCGCACGATAACCCGGACTATTGCGACCCGAACGCCGCCGATACCTGCTGGAATCTAATCGTCAATCTTGCAGCGCCGATTGCTACCGTTATTCTGCCTTCGCCGTGGACAATCAGCGCCTGCGATTATCAGGGGGTTTGGTGGTTCGTCGAGGCCTCTAACGGTATCGACCCGGCAACGGTCGTTATCTTCGACGGCGCATCGACTTATACTCTTTCTGATGGAGAGGTTACTTATATCCCGCTAACCGAGTCTTCGGGCGAATTCCATTTCGAACCGACCGTGCCTTGGGGGCACTCAGATGTTCTCCATATATGCCTCGCGGAACTGGCCGATTCTATGGACCACTGGATGCTCGATTCGGTCTGTATCAATTTCATTATGGACCTTCTGCCGCCGGAGCTTTACGGCCTTACTCCATTGCCGGGAACCGAGGTCGGCAGCACAAGTCCTGCTATATATTTCTGTCTGCGCGACTCCGCCGCGGGAGTCGACGGCGATTCCGTTATTCTCTACGTCGAGGGTGTGCCGTATTATTTCGGAAGTGGCTGGACATCCTTCGATACCTGCCTCACCTGGAACGCGGTCGATTACGGTGTTAGCTATTCTGAAGGGGATACTATCGATATATGCCTCCACGCGGCGGATAATCCAGACACTTGTGCCGCGAACGCACTCGATACCTGCTGGACGTTAATAATGCCTCCGCCACACGTCTACGCGCACGCGGGAGTCGATGTAAATCTCTGCCCCGGCGATTCGATAC
>QNEE01000029.1 GCA_003645085.1 bacterium
GGATAAGACTTCGGGTGAAAAAGCGAGACATCGAATCGGCATTCCTTATCGCGACGGACCGGCATTTCGCAGAAGACACGCTTCCGATGCCGTTCCTTTGCACCGAATCGCCGTTCGAGTATTACGAGATTGGCGTTCCGATAGAAGATTATATCAGCTATCGGTTTCTCGTTTTCGATGGCGCACGAGTTGCGCTTTTCCCGCCGGGGGATGTCGAGTTCGAGATAACGCCGAACGAGCCGCCCGTGTTCGTTACCCCGCAATGGTCGCGCGGCGCGCTTTTCTATCAGATATTCCCCGAACGGTTCGCGAACGGCAATCCGCAAAACGACCCGAAAAACGTTGTCCCGTGGGGCTCCACACCCGAACACAACAACTTTATGGGCGGCGACCTCGACGGCGTAATCGAACACCTCCCCTATCTCGATTCGCTCGGCGTGGGGGCGATATATTTCAACCCGATATTCGAGGCCGGCTCGAATCACAAATACGACACGCACGACTACTACGCCATCGACGACAATTTCGGCGACGACGAACTGTTCCGCTCTCTCGAATCGGCCGCCGAAGCGCGCGATATCAAAATCGTTCTCGACGGCGTTTTCAATCACATCGGTTTCGGCAGCCCGATTTTTCAGGACGTTGTAGAGAAGGGTTCTGAGAGCGATTATGCCGATTGGTTCTTTGTCCACGATTACCCGGTGCAAGGCCCGGAGAACCCGAACTACGAATGCTGGTGGGGATTCGGCTCGCTGCCGAAACTGAACACCGACAATTCTTCGGTCCGCGAATACCTTTTCGGCGCGATTCGCAAATGGACCGAGCTTGGCGCCGACGGCTGGCGTCTCGATGTCGCGCCAGACGTCCCGCACCGGTTCTGGAAAGCCTTTCGCGACAGCATCCGCGCGATTAATCCGGAAGCCTACTCTATCGGCGAGATATGGGGTGACGGCACCCCGTGGCTCGGTGGCGACGAGTTCGACGCGGTAATGAATTATCGTTTCCGCGACGCCTGCGTCGAGTTTTTCGCTAAATCGAACATCACACCCGAAGATTTCCTCGACCGGCTCGGTGGGTATCTGGCCGATTATCCGCAGCCGACGAACGCTGTGATACTCAATCTTCTTGGGAGCCACGATACGCCGCGTTTTTTGACAATCGCCCACAATGAGAGTTGGCGGCTGCGCCTCGCCCTGTTCTGGACGCTCATTTGGCCCGGCGCTCCGTGCATCTACTATGGAGACGAAATCGGGATGACCGGCGACAAAGACCCCGGCTGTCGCAAGGCGTTCCCGTGGGATAAACCCACGACATGGAACACCGAGACGCTCCAAATGGTCGGGTATATATCGTCATTGCGCAAACGCAATCGCTGCCTGCGCGACGGCACGTTCCGACCGCTGTTTATCGACAACGGCGCGAAGGTGTTGGCTATCGAACGGCGGTTCGAGGACGAGTTGGCGGTAGTCGCGGTCAATCTGTCCGCCGAAAAATACGACGTCGCAGTAGAGCTTCTCGCGGAAAACGAATTCGCGCCGGCGGATAATGTTCCGTTCCCCGCGAAAAAGCTCGGTCGCGCGACCGAGGCTTTCTCCGGCGAGCGATACTACGACCCGTCTCCGTTGGAATTCACTATACCAGCCAGGGATATGGTTTTGTTTATAGTCCGTTAGTGCCGTATCGTGTTGTCCTCCGTCTTTCTTTGTCGGCTTACGTCTCATAGAGAATTCTGCGGCGTTCGTGAGTGTCTTTCTATTCCACTTGCTAGCGTAGAGGTTTCGGAAAGAGAGAGATGTAATACTTTCACTCTTACTTCAAACAGGAGAACGGCCTATGATGAGGAAGAAAAAGCGACTCGATAGTGGGCTTTTTATATCTCTATTTTCAATCCGTCTGTCGCCCACAGCCAGTCCGGTTTGCCCGCGCGTGATATATCGAGTTCGTCCGGAATGTGCGTCAGGACCACTTTCGCGAATGGATTTTTGTCGAGCAGGCGCGGGAGTTCGACGAGGTCGATATGTGTCGCCTCGCAGATTAGCAGTTCGCCGCCGCCCGCGATAACTTTCTCGAGGTCGCGCAAATCGAATACATCGGATGAATAGACCGCGCGTTTACCTCCGGCCTCGACCGAGAGGCTGAATGCCTCGCCCGAAATCTCCGGGTAATTCGGTATCGATTTCGAGTGGATTTGCATATGCCTGTTCGGGAGCGCCGCGAGCCCGATATCTCCGATTCGGAATGTCTCTCCGGTTGGGATTGGCCGAATTATAAGTTCGAAACCGAGCGTCTCCGGAAACATATAATGGCGGATTAGAAGCCGCGGAATGAATTCGGTAATTTCCGGCGGAACGAAAAATAAGAACTCCGTTTCGCGTTTCAAAAGATGTAAAGTCTGGATTAAAAACGGCAGGCCGCTCGAATGGTCTGGGTGCGTATGTGTGATAACCGCTCCGTCGATAACGAGCGGGTCGATTCCGCATTTCAACAGCGCGCGGGTTGCGCCGTCGCCGCAATCGAGAATAATAGCGGTATTAGCCTCGCTGAAAAAAATGCAACTCGAATTTCTCTTTACAGACACGAATCCAGAACCGGTCCCGACGAAGGTAATTTCGGGCATAAATCCTCCTCGATTATATTATAAATACTGGTTCGATGTAAGTCAATCACATAAAACAACCGATTTTCGAATCATTACCGAAACGCTTGACAAATGAATTCCGCCGATATATTTTTGAGTGTCAAAAGGTACAAACGTCGAATACTATCGAATAATATGGCCCCGATATCTCGAAGAGAAAAGGACCTGAATACTTTCTATATCAGCTTCAGGGCTATCCGCGTTATTGTGATTTCGCTTAGCGCAATACTGGCGATAGCTGTGCTGGAGTTTCTCTCATATTTCGGTCCGGAACATCCTCTGGCAATAGGTTTTAGCTGGGTTCTTATTTTCGGAATGGGGGTTATCGCCGCCGAGATAGCGATTCACTGGGCAAAAACGCACGGGAATCGCGTCATCCGCATCGCGGACGGCCTCGCCAAATCCGGCGAACGTTATCGCCGCCTTATCAACGGTATCTCGGAGGTCGTCGCCCTTGTCGACCTCGACGGTAACATAACCTACTATAACGACAAGATTCTCGATATTACCGGATATCCCGACTCGGAACTCAGGAATAAGGACTTTTTCGAGCTTTTCCATCCGGGCGACAGCCTCGAGGTTCGGCGAATATTCGAAATGTGCCTTAAAGGAGAGAGACCTTTCGAGACCTGCGAGGTCAGAGGGTTGCACCACGATGGTCATATCCTCCATTTCGAGTTGCGTATGCAGGCTTACGACGACGAGCATGCCGAACCGGCCGGCTGTGAGGTTGTCCTGAACGACGTTACCGAACACCGTGCGATGCTGAACCGGTTCGCCGAGACCGAAACCCGGTGGCAGCAGCTTGTCGAGCGTTCCAGCGACGGCATAGTTTTGATTAAAGATTCGAGATTAACATTTGTCAATCCGGCAATAGCGAGGATGGTCGGTCGGGAAACCAGCGAATTGATAGGCAAACCCTTTATGGAATTTATCCATCCGGACGCACTCGAGATTACAACCGACCATTATCGCCGTCGCTTCGCCGGAGAGGACGTCCCCAGTATATATGAATCGAAACTTATCGGAAAAGACGGTCGACCGGTGCCAGTGGAAATAAACGCAGCCGTAGTTGGAATCCCAGAAGAGCGTGTCGATTTCGTTATCATCCGCGATTTAACACTCCGAAAAGAGCGCGAAAGACGTATCCTCGAACTGGAGCAATTCAGCCAGAGGATAATCGAGCAAAGCCCTGTAGGTATAATGGTTGTCGACAAAGCGGGAACCGCAGCAGCGGTCAACGACGCGCTTATCGAGATGTGGGGGTTACCGAGCCGCGAAGATGTCGTTGGGAAATTCAATATATTTTACCCCGGAGAATACGAATTTCTCAGGTCTTTCGATTTCGATGCAGTGTTCAAAGGTGGCACATTAGACCTCGGGATAAAGACTATCGAGGTTCCAAAAGCTAACGAGAAAGGAAAACGCGGTATTTCCGTCTCGATTATCGTATTCCCGGTGTTCGGCGAAAGTGGGGAATTTATCAACGCGATGTTAATGTGCCAGGATGTTACAGAAAATGTCGAAGCCCAAAAGGAGCTTTCATCAAAAGAAGAACGGTTGAAACTCTTTTTTGAAAATGCTAACGACGCGATTTTTATATCGTCGCCTAAGGGCAAAATTATTCAGGTCAATCCCGCCGCCGAAGGATTGACGGGGTATTCTGCCGATGAACTCGCCGGGATGACCATTCACGACCTTTTCGATGTCGAGGACCGCGAGCTTTCGCTTCGCCAACTCGCCTGGATGAAACGCGGTAACCGCGTGCATTTCGAGTCTGTATTTATCGGGGCCGATGGGACGCCTATCGACGTCGATATATCCGGGAGCGTTGTAAGAAGCGGCGACGAGAATCTGCTTATAAATATCGTCCGCGATATTACCGAGAGAAAACGTTTTTTGTCGCGCCTTTCTCAAAACCAAAAAATGGAGTCGTTGGGTGTTATGGCTGGAGGAATCGCCCACGATTTTAATAACATCCTCGAGGGGATTATCGGTGCCGGCGAACTCGCTCAAGAAAACGCACGCGACAACGAGGAACTCTCGGCGTATATCGATGTCATTCTCAGTTCCGCCAACAGGGGTGCACGGCTTATTAAACATCTTCTGGGTTATGCCCGCCAGAGCGAATTGGAATCGGAGATAGTCGATTTGAACCAGATTGCCGAAGAAGCCTATGCGTTTCTGACGCACACTCTCGACAAACGAATTCATCTCCGATTGGACCTCGACCCGGAACTGGGGCCGATAACCGGAGACCCCTCACGCCTACAGCAGATAATAGTCAATCTCGCGCTCAATTCGCAGGATGCTATGCCGGACGGTGGAGAGATATTAATAAAAACCCGCAATATTTCGGTCGATGAGCGTTTCGCACGCGACCATCCCGGAATATCGCCGGGGCCGCATATCGAACTGGTCGTCGAGGATTCGGGCCTCGGTATCGACCGCGAAAACCTGCCGAAAGTTTTCGACCCGTTCTTTACCACGAAATCGCGCGGCGAGGGCACCGGCCTCGGCCTGACTATGGTCTACAACACAGTGGCCTCCCACGGCGGTATTATCGATTTGCGCAGCAGGCCCGGTGAGGGCACCGTAGCTTATATATATTTCCCCGCTCACGGCATCGAACTCGAAACGTTCGAGAACGCCGTTCCTCTCGAGAGAATACACGGTTACGACCACACCGTTATGGTTATCGACGACGAGGATGTTATCCAAACCGTCCTTGGAGAGATACTCGTTCAACTCGGTTACAAAGTAATTCACGCAAAAACGGGCAAAGAGGCGCTGGAAATACTTACCGAGAGCGGAGAATCCGTAGATATTATCCTTTTGGATATGATTATGCCCGGTCTTTCCGGCGGAGAGACGTTCAAACGACTGACCGAATACTGGCCCGAAATACCGGTGGTCGTGGTAACAGGATACGCCGATGAAAAGCAGACTCAGGAGATGCTCGAGAATGGGCTCGCGGGATTTATCGAGAAACCTTTCAAGGCCGCCCAGATAGCAGAAAAGCTCAACGAGATACTAAAACAGTAGTGTGAACTGTTTTTTTGAGGTTCACGCAACCATTTCTGGGGCCTCAAAAAAATCCGTATTTACTCGGAAACGTTTCGCGGCGCGCCTTAAAAATGCTCCGTCGAATGTCAAAAACGGCTGCGTTTAATTAGAAAGGGGTGAAAATGCGAGGTTTTGGGGTATATAGAATTCCGCCGATTCGAACGAAATAGGGGTCGAATATACCCAAACCTCTTAATTGGAAAAATTATGCCGAATAAGAAACCCGATATTTCGAACCTCGACCGCGACCGCGAAAAATTCTTCCGTAAGGGGGAATTGTCCAAAATCGACCGCGAGAAAGTCGAGAAATGGACGGAGTATTTCAAGGAGAAGGTGGTAGAGGGCGGGTCACCCTAAATCTTAGACCTTTTCAATTATGCGTCCTCAGGATTACGCAAGAGCGTTATATAAGTATATCGATATCGAAACGGCACCTATACAGCTCGAACCGATACTCGATGCCCGGAATATAGAACTCCGCGAGGACGATTTTGCCGGTATCGACGGCATCGCGTTCAAGGGGCCGAAATACAAACTTATTGTGGTCAATAAAAATCTCCCGCCGGAGCGGAAGAGGTTCACTATCGCCCACGAACTGGGGCATATCGTTATGCCGCATCGCGGTGGGTATCAAATCTGCTACCCGGGCAAGAATAAGCGTATGGAGGCTGCAGCGGATAGGTTCGCCGCGGAACTTTTGATGCCTGAGCCTCTCGTGCGGAAGCTGTGGTCACGTTATAAGGATAATACCGAATACCGCGCAAGTGTAATGGCGGATATTTTCGCTGTCTCGGTGAGCGCGATGAGAATAAGAATAAGGCGGCTGGGATTGAGATAGGGCTGGCGCGGCTTTTGCGGTCGAGATAACTATAACCTATACCTATCGACCGTAGCAAAAGGCGTGACAGCCCCGGGTGGTAGAAACCGCAAACTACCGATTAAGGAGTTTTTTATGGCTTTAGATATGTTTGTAATCGAAGGCGGGAAGCCGCTCGAGGGAACCGTCGCTGTCAAAGGGGCGAAAAACGCGGTTTTGCCGATGTTGTGCGCTTCGCTTATGCCCACCGAGGGGGATGTCGTTCTGCGTAATATTCCCGACCTCGCCGATATTCGCACAATGATAAAATTACTGCAATATATGGGCGCGGAGGTCGAGTTCGATGTCGATAAGGGCCTTTTAACTATAAACCCATCGAATGTTGAAAACAAACCCGCGCCATACGATTTGGTTCGCAAGATGCGGGCGAGTTTTATGATAATGGGCGCACTGCTCGCACGGTTCGGCAACGCGAAAGTTTCTCAGCCCGGCGGATGTGCTATTGGCGCGAGACCGGTCAACTGGCATATAAATAATTTTAAGAGGATGGGCGCTGAAATTAGCGAATCGCACGGGTATCTCGAAGCAGACTGCGGCGGTAAACCAAAAGGCACTGTGCTCTATTTCGATAGGCCGAGTCATACAGGCACCGAGAACGTGATGATGGCCGCCGCTCTCGGCGATGGCACTACCACGATAATCAATGCCGCAACCGACCCGGAGGTTTCCGATTTCGCGCGGTTTTTAACCGCGATGGGCGCGCGGATTAAAGGCGCGGGCGGCCCGGTGATTAATGTCGAGGGTGTCGATAGGCTTCGCGGAGCAGACCACATCCCGATTGGTGACAGGCTCGAAGCCGGAACATATCTATTCGGTGCGTTAGTTACGCGGGGCGAAGTTACGGTTAAGGGGGTCGAGCCGGAACATTTATCGGTAGTTTTATTGAAAATGAAAGAGATGGGGGCCGAGGTCGAAAGCTCCCCCGGAGAGATTACGGTTAAGATGAAAGGTCGTCCGAAGGCGGTCGATTTTACCACGGCTGTTTTTCCCGGTTTTCCCACAGACCTTCAACCAGCCGCTATGACCGCGCTTACCGTCTCCGAAGGCACCGGGTTTATACGCGAGACGATATTCGAGAACCGTTTCCTTCACGTTATGGAACTGATGCGTCTCGGTGCCAATATAACAATTAACGGCGACCGCGCGACAGTAACCGGCGCGCCGTATCTCGAGGGCGCCGAGGTTATGGCAAGCGATATTCGTGCAGGCGCGGCTCTTGTTCTCGCAGGTTTGGCCGCGCGCGGGACAACGGAAGTTCTTCGTATATATCATGTCGATAGAGGTTACGAGAATATCGAGAAAAAACTGGCCGGTCTCGGAGCCGCGATAGAGCGTGTCGACCAGTTCACCTGGGAAAAATCCGAATAACGGGACCTCCATAGTTACTTTTGTCGTGGTTTTAACTTCGGTTTTTACCTCTTACCGTGATTTAGATTTCCTTCTGTTGACAAAATCTTCCCAATAACATATCTTTGGCGCGTGAAAGTCAAACTCGCCAAAACCGCCGGTTTCTGTATGGGAGTCAGACGCGCTGTGGAACTCGTTCTCCGAACAGCCGCCGAGTCGCATAATCCTATTTTTACGTGGGGACCGCTTATACATAATCCCCAGACCGTCGATTTTCTCAAGGAACAGGGCGTCGGGGTGGTGGAGAGTTTCGACGAAATTCCAGAAAATGCGACTATTGTAATACGTAGCCACGGTATCCCCCCGGAGGTAAGAGAAAAGCTCACAGAACTCGATGTCAATATCTGCGATGCGACCTGTCCGAGAGTCGGAAATGTTCAGGGAATAGCCAAGAAATTCGCAGTGGAAGGCCGCGACGTTATTATAGTCGGTTACCGTGAACACGCCGAGGTCAAGGGGCTTCTGGGTTACGCCGGCGAAAAGGGTATGGTCGTCGTTTCTCTCGATGAGGTCGATAACCTCCCACAACTCGACCGCCCGGTCGTTATCGGGCAGACTACGCTGAACCGCGATTGCTATTTCGCGATAGCCGATGCGGTTAAAAAGAGGTTTCCGGAAACAGAGATAATCGATACTCTGTGCGAATCGACATCCCAGCGTCAGCAGGAGGTAGTCGAACTCACGGAAGAATCGGATGCGATAATCGTTGTGGGTGGATTTAATTCCAGCAACACGAAGAGACTTTATGAAATCGCTAAATCTACCGGTATCCCGAGTTTCTGGGTTGAAACAGCCGATGAATTATCTCCCGGAGATTTCGCCGGAATGTCATCGGTTGCGGTTACCGCCGGCGCGAGCACTCCCCACTGGATAGTATCGCGCGTTATCGAGCGGCTCGAGCGGTTTGGCGAGAAGCGCCTACCACCGTGGGAATGGCCATGGATTAAGGATTTCGGCTATGCCATAATCCAGAGCAATATACTAACGGGTCTGGCCGCAGCGATGCTTGCAGCGACAGCTATATTCCTTACCGGAAAGCCGATGCCCGTAAACGCACTGATTGCCACCGGCTTGTTCGTCTTTTCTATGCACACAATCTACAATCTGGTCGATTGGCAAGGTCTCGCGCTTGTGGACCCGTCAAAAATCCGGTTCTTTATCGGCAACCGAAAACTGCTCTCGGTCGCTTCGATATCCGGTTTGATTATATCGTTGCCGCTTATTTGGTTCTCTGGGGTCTGGCCGTTTATTCTGATGGTTCTCGGGGTTATAGTATCTGGCGTATTTGCATTTTCGAAGAAACTACCTCGTTTTCTTACTCGATATAGTTTTGCAACGTGGGGGGAGATACCGGGAGCTAAAGACATATTTCACACGGCCGGTTGGTTTTTCGCTGCGGGAATAATCCCTGTAATTTCTGTAAAGGCGCACTTTTGGCCTTCTATACTGGCACTCGGGTGGGTCGCGATGCTCTCAATACTCAGGGCTTCGCTGTTTTCGATAACGGACCTCGAGACCGACCGCGTTCTCGGGCGCGCGTCATTCGCAACTACAATAGGTGAACGGGGAACCTGGAATATCTCGACAGCGGCAGTTGCATTATCGGCCGCAATAATATGCACCGGAGTTTCATTTGATTTACTACCAAATATCTCGTTTTTTGAGATTGTTCCTCTCGTATATATGTTTGTTCTTCTTTTTCGACTACGTCGGTCGGGCATTCGCCGTGGAACCTGGGCGGAACTGGCGGTGGACGTCGGTTACCTTCTCGGCGGAATAGTGGCGATATTATTACGAATATTGACCTGAACGATTGGGTGCAAGTTACGTAACCTTTTTCAAAACGGGGCCTTCGGGTGTATCGCGGATTTCCCAGCCCTGGGAAAGAAGCGCATCGCGGATTTCGTCGGCTCTTGCCCAGTCTTTTTCGTTTCGGGCTTTTTGCCGTTCGGAAAGGGCCGCTTCGACACGCATCTTTTCATCGCCGATACGAACGATAACGTCTTCATCGGTGTGGACTTTTTTTTCTTTCGGTAATAACCCCGTTACCGCGTGGAAATCCTTTAGAAATTCTAGTATCGGTTTTGCGTCGGCGGCAGATAGTTTTCCCTCGTCGCGGAGCTTGTTCGCGTTTCGCACAAGCTCGAAAAGTGCACCCATAGCACCGGAGATATTCAAGTCGTAGTCCATCGAGTTTTCGAAATCCGTTTTGGCTTTCGCTAACGCGTCTGACACCTCCATGTGAACAGTATCTTCTGTAGCGGATAGAAGCATATCCTTGAATTCCCGAAGCCTGTCTAATGAAGCCTTCGCGGCGGAAAGGCCCTCGAAAGTGAAATTAAGCTGCTGCCGGTAGTGTGTCCCGATAAGGACATAGCGAATAGCCATCGGGTCGTGCCCCATCTCGATAAGCTGGCGCAGCGTATAGTAATTCCCCAGCGATTTGGACATCTTTTTACCCTCGACGACCAGATGTGCGCAATGCAGCCAGTATCTTGCGAACGGTTTGCCTGTGGCGGCTTCGGATTGGGCGATTTCGTTCTCGTGGTGCGGGAATATATTGTCCTCGCCGCCGGTGTGGATATCGAAGGTTTCGCCGAGGTATTTCATACTCATCGCGGAGCACTCGATATGCCATCCGGGGCGGCCCTTGCCGAGTTCCGTCTCCCAGAAAACATCGCCGTCTTTCTCGTCCCATTCTTTCCAGAGCGCGAAATCGGCGGCCTGTTCCTTCTCGTATTCGTCGTGGATTATTCGCGCACCTGCGATATTTTTATCTATTCGTTTGCCGGAAAGTTTGCCGTATTCGGGGAATTTATCGATACTATAATATATGCAGCCGTCGTCCCCTTTATAGGCGTAGCCCTTCTCGAGTAATTTTTTAACCAACTCGACCATCTCATAGATATGCTCTGTCGCTGCGGGATAATGCTCCGCCCGTTCGATGCCGAGAGTATTAATATCCTCGAAAAACGCTTTCTTGTATTTATCGGTATACTCGTTCAGCGGGATTCCCAGCTCGCGGCTGCCGCGAATCGTCTTATCGTCGACGTCGGTTAGGTTCATCACCTGCGTAACCTCGTAGCCACGGTATTCGAGCCAGCGTCTTAGTAAATCCTCGAATATATATGCCCTGTAATTTCCGATGTGGGCATAGTCGTAGACCGTCGGGCCGCAGGTGTACATCCGCACGATTCCTGGGTCTTGCGACACGAATTCCTCGATTTGTCCGCCGAATGTGTTTTTGAATCTGATGGTCATAATTTTTTAGTGTTTTTGTTTTTTATAATTGCGAGGCTGTAGGCCGAAACAATCTCGTTATGATAGTGGAGATTGCTTCGTTGCTACGCTCTTTGCAATGACTATGTATTAACCAGCCTTTCCAAAAATCCCGGCAGTTCTTTTCCCTCGATTTCCCAATTGAATTTCGTCCTGCAGGATTCGATACATCGCTCGGCGCGTTGGCGAAGGGCGGCTTCGTCTTTGGCTAATTCGGCGATAATCTGTGGCACGCGGTCCTCGTCTCCGGGTGTAACGAACACCGGGCCGTCGGCCTCGGAGACAAGGCCCTCATATGACGGCAACCACGTAACAATAGGAACGGTTCCACATGCCATATAGTCGAAAACCTTGGACGAAACTATCTGCCTGTAATTCCTCGTCGGGCGCACAAGCGAAAGGCCGATTTTCGCACTTCTTATCCGCTGCAATGCAATATCATATTTCACATACTCACCTGGAAGATGAAAATATTCGCTACCCCGGTGAGGCTCGGCAATTCTCATACACAATTCACGGTATTTATCGCTGTGAATGGGGCCGAGTATTTCCAGCCGCCAACCTTCAACTTGCCCGTCGGAAGCGAAAGCTCCGGCAAAAGATATCATTTCTTTACCAAAACGAACGTCCATTATACCACCAACGTAGATGACTAGATTCTCTTTAGGGCCAGGCTCTTTTAAGATATTTTTTTTTCTCGGGAAATTATGTAAGGTTAATATTGGTCTATGCGACGGGGCCAGGCGTTCGGCGTTTTCTCGCATAGCGACTATTATACCCGCCGCGTTTTCCGTACCGCGCATTTCCTCCGCCGCTACGGCTTTACGAGCCAATGGTTTCAGGATACACGGCATCCAAGCCTTGCCTGCAATAAAGTCTGGATACGGCTCGTGAGCGTCGTAGATATATTTCTTCCCTCGACGCGCAAGCCACCGGCCAACATAGAGTATCTCCGGGTCGTGGATGATATATATATCCGCATCCAATTCGAGTGCTCGCCGTGCGAGTTCACGACCTTTGAGTACACGGACGAAGCGGTTTTTCGGCCTCGGCATTAACTCGAATTCCACTCCCGGTGATGCCTCGAACTCGCCGTTGGCCATGGTTAATATCGTAACCCTGTGCCCGGCTTCGACGAGTGTCGCGGTTTCTTTGCTAAAAATCCTCGCGTCCGTCGGCGGATGTGTCGATGCCAGCATAACTATACGCATACTACTTTTTCCTGGATTCAGGAGTTTTATATGTCAAAGTCAACAATAAACCCGTAGATATATATAGAAACCTATTACCGGCAAGACTACCTGAGACCTGTGCGTTCGCGAGGGAAAATAATACTAAAGTTATTGCGATTCTAAGCAATTTATTATGTTCTTGAGAGATTAAAGAACTTCTTAACATTCTGACAGAGCGGATGCCGAGGCTTACTATGAAACTTAAGACTAATATGATTCCGATTATACCCCATTCTAAATAATATTCTAACCATATATTGTGAGGGTATACTAGCCCGGTCGATTTCCCATAAGACGATAAGATGGAACTAAAAGAACCCGTTCCTAAACCGATAAACGGAGCATCTAACAGATGTTCTAACGATGCTTTCCACAACATTACACGGCCCATCGCACTCATCTCCGCCCCCTTTAATGATGTCATTCTAAGTAAAAGAAAAGTCGATACTTTCGTTGCGACCGCAACCGTAAATAGAGCAAGGAAAACGGAGATTAAAACCCTTTTCCACAAATCGAGCTTCGATAAAAATATGATATAGATGAGTAGAGCTAAAGCAAGCGCAATAACAGGTCCGCGTGTAGCAACGATAACCATTATTGCCGCATTCATTAGGGCAAAAAGAATTAGTAATACCTTTTGCCATGTTTTTATGGCAATCTCGATAAGTAAAAAAGATAATAATACGGCTAATGCGAACCCCCTCGAAAAGCTAATCGGTCCCGCTCCAGCCGTTGTAAACCTCTCCCATTTCGGAATTCCTCCCAACAACAGGGTGCCCGAAGAGAATAAAAACGGGACGGTCATAAGGATTAGACCAATAATAAATAACTTCTTTATTCTCGTTAAATCACCGCCGAGAGTTTGTATTGCGAAATATGGTATAAAAGAACCCACAAAAAAAGTGCCCGTTTTTAGAATACCATAAGATATGTTTTTTGAATGTAATAACCCGAGCAAAGCAATAGCTAATATTAGGATTAATAAGATATTCGGGGTGTTTAATCTAAAAGTAAAACTCTTTCGTTTTATAAGTATAATCGCACCGCCGATAAGAGCTGAAAACCCGAGTAGAGAATAGAGAACATATCCTGATTCTAATCCCCCAAGGCTCATAAAAACCCTATAAAAATTTGTGCCGCCTAAAACGCTTGAAGACAGAAGCACGGTTGGGAAATAAATAGATATTACAATAGAAGGTATTACCAGAATCGCCGCCGCCGCGGCGCCGTATCCGGCCTTACTTCCAACCAGCACAATTAATAACCCACAGGCAATAATTAATAAGAAAAAAACTTTAAGAGGTAATTCTTTAATTGGTAAAGCGGCTTTTTTCGAAGGTATGGTTTCGGGCATTTTTGTCCCTTATATTACCACAAAATACGCCCACGCCCACAGCTGAACGAAAAGCCAGCTGTCGAAACGGTCCCAGATGCCGCCGTGACCGGGAATAGCGTGGCTCGTATCCTTGATGTTCATCTCGCGTTTGACTTTGCTCTCGAAAAGGTCCCCGAGAACCGCGAATATACCGGCGGGAACCGCAAAAAATATAATATCCCACTCAAAAACCTCCGGCCATATTAGCTTGAATGCGACCGCAAGAGAAATCGCCCCGAAAAGCCCTCCGGAAAAGCCAGACCAGGTCTTATTCGGCGATAGAACCGGCGTCATTTTCGGGCCTTTTAATATGCTGCCGATAAAATAAGCGAATGTATCCGCTGTCCAGACTAATGCTATCGGTAAAACGGCATAAAGTGGCTCGATTCTATTCAGTTCGAAGGCCAGCGACGGCACCCACGCGAAAAGAACAATCGCAAAAGGTCCTATCGCGGCGCGGTCGAGACCTCTACCGGCCGGTCTTCGTGTTAGTTCAAGCAGAAACCATACCGCACAGAAAATTAAAAACCACGAGGTCAACGGTAGTGGCAAACCCAACCAGAAAAGGAACGGTATGAACATCCCTCCGGCGACAAGTAGAGCCTCCTGGATAACATTCAACTCGACTGCGGGTAAAGTGCCAAATTCGGCGGTAAGGCCAAAGACCACAACGAAAAGGAATATAAGCAAATATATCCCGCCGGAATAGAGAGCGAATAGGATAGCAGGCCCGAAAACCACGGCTATAATAACGCGCACAAGCAGGTTTTTCCCTTCGATTGCCATAATAATGAAATATTAAGGATGTCGGGGTTATTGTCAAGAGAATAGAACAATGCCGTGAATACCGTAGCCCGCTACTTCATTCGTCGATATAAAAAGATAAGCCGAAACATAGTGCTGGCATGGGGTCGGCACGCGCCGACTGGCGGACGGATTTTTGCGCCCGGAATAATATTGCCGATATCTATCGAGCGCAGCAAAAATCGTTACAGCCCTATTTTCTATACTCTGTAACGATTTGCCGAACGCAATCTTCAACAGATACCGAAGAAAGGACTATCTTCTCGTAGCTCTCCCTGTGCCTGAACCACGTCATCTGTCGCTTGGCGTAGTTCCGTGTTTTCCTGGCGATTATTTCGGATAAATTCGCCTTTTCAATTTTCCCTTCGAGAAAATCGCATATCTCCCGATAACCGATAGCCTCCATCCCCGGTGCGGAACGAGGAATTCCCGAATCGAGTAACGCCTCGACCTCCTCGACCCATCCGGAATCGAGCATCTGTCGCGTCCGGTTGTTTATTCGTTCGTAGAGTTCCTCGCGCGGTCGGGTTAAATGGAATTTAAGGAATGCCCAGTCCTCTGCTGGCGAGAGTGTATTTTCGAAATGGGCGGATACCGGTTTGCCTGTTGAATAATATATTTCCAGCGCACGGATTATCCGCACGATATTATTAGGGTGTATCCGATTCGCCGTTTCGGGGTCGACGCGTGATAACTCTTTGTGAAGGTCGACTCCGCTTTCTGCTTTATTTTGCAAATTTTTGCGGATTTCCGGGGACTTCGATGCGTCGGGGAACATCCCTTCGACAAGCGCGCGGATATAAAGCCCAGTCCCGCCGACAATAAGGGGTATTTTTCTTCGGGAGTAAATATCATTAATTAACGAGGTTGCTTTTTCCGCCCACCACGCGGCAGTGCAACGCTCGGTAGGGTCGAGAACACCGACGAGATGGTGTTTTATTGGAGAATTGGCAGGCGCCGCGGTCCCGATAATCATACCGCGATATATCTGCCGCGCGTCGGCGGATATTATCTCCCCGTCGACTTCGCTTGCAACCCGATAAGCGATTTCTGTCTTGCCGACTGCAGTCGGTCCGGCGATTATGATGGCTGTTTTAGGGATGTCTGTGCTCAAATGTCGTAATCGGCGAGTTCCTCGATATATGTATGATTAGAACCGGACTCGTAATAGTCCCACCTTTTAATCTGACCAATTTCATCGGCGAACCAGATAGTGCTAAAAACCGTATCTTCGCCCAACATCGAAATCACGAGTAATGTAGCGTCGATTTTCAGACAATCCTGAAAAAAACCGGCGGGGACTGTAACATCTTCATGATTATCGATAATCGCCGAGAACGTTATGTCTGCGGTAAGAAATCCCGAACCTTTATGAATAAGAGTGGAAAAAGTATCTCCAATCTCGTAATCGAGTTTTACAACTCTAAAAGGGACAAAGGGGTTTAGGCCGAACGAGCCCAATGTGCTGTCCATCTGACCGAACCATATATATTCCCCGTCGTTAAGGTAAAAAGTAGAGTCCCTATCGTATTGGCGCACCCAGGTTAGTGTTTCCGGATATTCCGGCTGAGTATAACCGATAGTATCGTGCGGTATTATGACGCTACCGCTTATCGTTTTTACAAGTGTATAAGAGGTTTCGGGGGCAGTCTCTTCGCATTTGTATGTCCAGGATGTTCCGTCGTCCATCGGGAAACTCAAGGAGGTCGGGCCGGTATCGTCGTTATCCTCTGGTTCTCCCCCACCGAAACCGCAAGCCAAAACCAGAACTATAGTTACGCTAATGGAAAAATATAGGATTTTACGATAGAGCATAATTTGCCTCCGTTATTTCCTTGCGAACCTCTTTTCGAGTTCGTCGAGGTTTATTCTGATTAGTGTCGGGCGCCCATGCGGGCAAGTATACGGATTTTCCGTAGCAAAAAGTCTATCAAAAAGGAACGCCATCTCCTCGCGCGACATTTCGTCACCTGCTTTAATAGCCATTCTGCAGGCCGCCATCGCTGCGAAATCGTCCAATGCCGCCGTCTCGCTATTACCCTCGGCGATATCGTCGAGGACCTCCAGCAAGATATCTCCTTTACCGAAATGGGCAATTTCCTGCGGGACCGCTTCTACTAAAATATACCCCGGAGCTGGAGGCCCGAAACCGAAACCGAGCCGTTCGAGATTCACCTTATTTTCGCGTAACGTAGCCTCTTGAATACCGGTAAGCGACACCGCCACCGGGAAAAGCAACCTTTGCCCCGAGCCGGGCTCTCGCGTAATTCGTCGGAGAATCTCCTCGAAGAGCACCCTCTCGTGTGCGGCGTGCTGGTCGATTACTAAAACTCCACCCTTTGTCTCGGCGAAAATATATGTCCTGTGAGCCTGCCAGAAAGTCGGGGTCGTTTGCTCGACGATATCCCCAGGGACACTGGCATCAAAAACCGGCGTTTCATAGATTTCCCGTTCGGTAATAGTAACCGTTTTTTCCGCAGTAGAGTTAGGAGTCGATTCGAACCGAAGCCGTTCCTGCGTTTCCGCCGGTTTTCGCATCTGGAAATTCCCGATAGTTGCCTCGCGCGCAGATGCGATAATCTCATCGGGGAGTTTCTCCCGACCGATAGCGCCTTTGATTGCTCTGGCAACCGCCTGAAAAACGTCTTTCGACCGCCGAAACCGAACCTCGAGCTTCATAGGATGGACATTGACGTCGACAAGCTCCGGGGCGACCTCGAGAAAGAGCATCACCTGTGGTTGTCTTCCCGGAGGCAAAGTCCCCTCGTATGCTCTCCGAACGGCAGCAATCATTGTTTTGTTTATTATAGGCCTTCCGTTTAAGACGAACCGGATATTCTTCCCTGTGCTCCAATGGATTGTCGGCGGTGCGGCATAGCCGAAAACGGCGACTCCGGATTCGCCGGCTTCGACCTCGAGCATTTCGTCGACTCGTTCTTCACCCCAAAGCGCGATAAGTCTCTCTTTATATGTGCCGACTTGCGGAAGGTCGAGATGGATTTTATCGGCGTGCTTAAGAGTAATAGCGATTCGCGGATACGCCGCAGCTATCCGTTCGACAACATCGTGCACGTGTCCGAACTCGGTAGAGGCTGTTTTTAGGAATTTACGTCGTGCTGGCGTATTGAAAAAAAGCTCACTAACCCTCACAGTGGTGCCCATCGGCGCGCCAACGTCGCCGAGTTCCTCGACAATTCCCTGATTAACGCTCGCTCGGAATCCGAGTTCGTTATCTGCGGTTCGAGAGATAAGTTCCAACCTGCTTACGGAGGCTATGGAAGGCAACGCTTCGCCGCGAAACCCCAGCGTCCCGATGTGATGTAGGTCGTCGGCGTCGGAAATCTTACTGGTTGCGTGACGTTTGAGCGAAAGTTCGATGTCTTCAGGACAAATACCTAAACCGTTGTCTGTTACTACTATCAGGTCTTTCCCGCCGGATTCGACGATTATTCCTATTCTCGACGCGTCGGCGTCGATAGAGTTCTCGATAAGTTCCTTGACCACACTCGCCGGTCGTTCGACCACCTCTCCGGCGGCTATCCGGTTAGCGACGTTATCCGATAGAACGCGGATCCTTCCCATTATCGGTAAAACTCCCACGGTTTTGGGTATGGTTTCATTATATGCGAATAGCGAACCAGAAGCCTTATCTTAGCCTGCGTTACGAGTTTATCAAGTATTCCCGAATCCAAGAATTTACCAGAAGTTTCCGGGGAATTCCTCGGTTTTCCGGTCATCATTATTAACCTTATCGCCCACAGGACGTTGTTTTTGTGACACCTATATTGTTTCGTAAGTTCCGTAAAGGCCTCTGTATCTATTATCTCGCCGACTTCGGAAAGCGCGATATTTGCCGCACCGTCCGCAATCTGGACGGCCGCGAATTGTTCTGCAAATCCCGATGCGTTTTCCCATAGCTGTTTCGCTTTGCAAAGTTCCCTTGCTGTTTCGTTCGACCCGAATCCGAGTATCAACGAATTTAAATAATGGTAATATTCGGAAGAAGCGGTTTGGAGTTTTACCAGTTTCCGGTTATATTGCTTGCGTTTAAAATCGGCGAAAAGACTCACAAGCAGAAGGACGATTAAGATGGTTAACAAGGTTAATAACATATTGTTACATAGTCCGGCATTCAAACTCGCTTATGGCGCAGCCGCGGTAGCTATAACCGCGGTCAGCGCACAGATTTCTATCCCGCTTCCACCCATCCCCTGGACGCTTCAGGTTTTCGCTGTATTACTCGTCGGCGGTGTTTTAGGTTCGAAAATCGGGGCGCTAAGCCAGCTTATATATCTGATGCTCGGTCTTATCGGAGTTCCGGTTTTCGCGAACTTTCACGGTGGCCCACAGATGGTTTTCTCGCCGAGTTTCGGTTACATTCTCGCTTTTCCTATCGCCGCCGCGATTTCCGGTATATCGGTGCGCTTTCCGGGGAAAAAGACCTTATCGGTCGCCGTTTTTTTTCTTGCTCTTATACCCATATATATTATCGGCCCCGTCTATTTCTACCTGATAGCGCCAATCGCTCTCGGGAAAAAGTTACCGATAACAGGCGTTATCGCCGCCGGCGTGTTGCCGTTCATAATCCCCGATATAATCAAAGCCTCTCTGGCTTTTATTATCAGCTCTCGCCTTTCTATGATTGCCGGCCGGAATATTAACGGTGATAAACGATTCTATCTATCCTCAAGTAAAAATAGCGATAGCGATTGAAATAAAAGGTCCTTACGAGTATTTACTCACATTTCTATAGCCCCACGAATTAGCAAATACTATTGGCAATTTGCTTTTTTATTACTTGGCCTCTATCTCGGCGAGTATCAATCGCGCATTTATCGCCCACGGAGAGTCGCCGTATTCATCCACATATTTTTGGTATAATTCTTTAGCTTTCTCTGTCTGTCCCGCCGCCAGATAGTTATCGGCAGCCCTGTATAGCCAGTTCCCCCTGTCGAAATAATCGGGGAAATCCTCGTAGCATTTCTCGAAAGCTGCTCCGGCCTCGGCGTAATTCTGTTTATCGGACAGTATAGCCGCGAGTCCCATTCTTGCGCCAGCACGGAGGTCCTTGTCATCGAAATCGCTCTCGATAAACCTGTTCCAGTATATTTCCGCGGAATCTCTCTGCCCTGTGGCAAAATATATATGTCCGAGGAGGAAAAGGCCAACTTTTGCCGCTTTGGTCCCGGCGTAATTTCCGGTCAGCGATATCAATGAATCCTTGCTTTCACCGTATTTTTCGAGTTTATATGCC
>QNEE01000030.1 GCA_003645085.1 bacterium
ATATATCTCGGCTTCTTTTTCTTTTTGCGCGGTTTCAAATTTGGCTCGCATCTCGGCGATTCTTTTGCTCGTCTCCTCGTCGAAAATCTCATCTTTGATATCGGAAAATACCCGGAAATGCTCGAGTGCTTTCTCGAAATCGCCGATTTGTGTATATAGATTGCAAAAGGCACTATTTGCGTCTCTAGCTAAGGCACGCGAATTAATTTCCTCCGCCAATTCTAGGCCTTTTCGCAAATACTCTTCCGCCTTTTTGTAGTCGTTTAGCTTTATATATAATTCCCCGATATTAATAGATGAGGCTGCGATACCTCTTTTGTCGCCGGTCTTTTCCTTGATTTCCAGCGAATCGAGAAGGTTATCGAGAGCCTCTTTATATTTCTCCATACCGCGATAAATAAGACCTATGTTATTTAGTAAACAAGCAATACCAGCATTATCATCAACCTTTTTCTTAAGTGATAATGCTTTCTTATAATATTTCAATGCTTTATCCTTGTCATCGATGGTCGAATAGTGGGCACCGATATTGAGCAAAGACGCGCCTATCATATAGTCGTCCCCGATTTCCTCGCGCATGTTCAATGCCTTTTCGTGATACTCCAGAGCCTTATCGAAATTCCGCATATAGTCGTAAATTATGCCGATATTCGCGAGGGTATTCGATATAGTGCCTTTATCGTCGATATCATCCATCACCTTTAGTGCCTTGAAATAGTATTCCAACGCGGAGTCGTATTCCCCGAACTTCTTATATACTATTCCGATGCTATTCGCAGCTCTGGCGATACAAGATTTCTCGCCGGTTTTTTCACACATCTCTAACGACCTTTTATAATTCTCCAATGCTTCAGGGTAATCGCCTCGCGCGCTATAAATATGTCCCATAAAGAACGATGAATCAGCAATTCCTTTTTCGATGCCGGCTTCCTCGGTTTTCTTCAACGAATCAGCGAGGATTTCGAGTGCCCTATCAAAATCGCCGGAAACATAATATAGTAAGCCAATCGCGTTCAATGTCTCTGTTTCTCCCTGTATGTCGTTTTTTTCTACGGATTTTTCGAGGCTCTTCTGACAATACTCGATAGCCTTTTCCACCGAGTGGTTCTGGTAGTAACCGCCCAGTTCGAATATGATACTGTATTTTTCTTTCCCGGATACTACAGCCAGCTTTTTTTCGAGTTCTTCGATATTTTGCATAAGGGCTACCTGTTTGTTTTGTTTTCCGCTGGCACGCTCCGTGCATTGTCCTTATAAGGAATACTGAATACATTATAGCGGACGCACGGATTCTCCGCCAATACCCCGAGGACCGCCCTCGCGCCAGCGGCTCTGGGCCGAATCATAAGCGGGTTTTGGAAGCGACTTAAATACATAACTTTCACCGCGGCGTTGGTTCGTTTGGTTCGGATAAGCGCGAATAGTTTGCCTATCATTTTCATATATGTTATTCCGCTTTCTGCCCGAAAACACCCTGCGGAATTTCTTTATAATATAATGAAAACTCTGCTCTTAATCAACAATAACCCGCAAATAAATTTCGCCCGTAAAAAACTGCAAAACAAAAAACCCTTGCAACGCAAACCGAAAGGAATATATTAGTGCAGTGTGCAGTGTCCGGTATGCGGAGAGCGGAGAATTGCACGCTCAAAAAAACTAGAACGGTAAATAATTATTAACATGATTCGATGTCGGGTAACTATTTAGTAATCAACCTCGGGGCGTAGCGCAGTCTGGTAGCGCACCTGGATGGGGGCCAGGTGGTCGCTGGTTCGAATCCAGTCGCCCCGACCATTTTAATTCTATTTATCCGCTTTTCCGGATGACGCCTTTTCTGGGGTTTTTATGTATTCAGCAGTAGGGGTCGAGCATGCTCGACCCGTTTCGCTATCGGATGCAATGCGGTGCTTATCGTTTTAAGATGAAAATCCTCTCTATAATACCTGCGTTCGACGCCGAAAAATCGGTCGGCAAGGTTATCGACGGGCTCGCGAAAACGTTCGACCTCGCGGATATTCTCGTTATCGACGACGGCAGCGGCGACAAAACGCGCGAAATCGCTGTCGAACGCGGCGTGCGCGTTATCGGCCACAAGAAAAATTCCGGTAAGGGTGCTGCACTTAAAACCGGCTTCAAATTCGCTATCGAAAACGGATACGACGCCGTTCTAACAATCGACGCCGATATGCAGCATCCGCCGGAATTGGCAAAAGACTTTATCACCGAGATGGAGGAAACCGACGCGGATATAATAATAGGAGACCGCTTGGGCGACCTCTCGAATATGCCGATACAACGCAGATTCTCGAATAAAACCTCGACATTTCTCGTCCACCTGTGGACCGGTAAAAGAATCCCCGACTTACAATGCGGGTATCGGCTTATTAAAACTTGGATTATCGAAAAAGCCGACCTGCGCACGAATTTTTACCAGATGGAAACCGAACTCGTCCTCGAAGCCGCGCGGCTCGGCGCGAAATTTTCCAGCGTCCCGATTCCGACAGTATATAACGAATACGAGAGCAAAATGAACGAAATAGGCGAGGTTTTCCGCTTTATCGGCATAATGATTGCTCATCCGTTTCGAGTGTCGAAGACAAAATGAAATTATTATTTTACACGATATTGGTTTCGCTGATTATCTCTGTTGTTTCTATTGCCGCAGATATTCCAACCGATACCCTCGGTTCCGAAAGGGTCCTCGAGGACGCTTCCCACAGTGGAAAAATCGCCCGCTGGCTCCACGAGCGCGGTATCCCCGGCGATATCGTCGTTGTGATAATCGCAACGTTGCCGATAGTCGAATTAAGAGGCGCAATCCCGGTGGCTATGCACCTTTTCGATATGCCCATCCCGCGAAGCTATATCCTCTGCGTCATCGGAAACATAATTCCCGTTCCGTTCATTCTTCTGCTTCTCGGCCCCGTGTCGAGATTTCTCAGAAAGCTGAAAATTTTCGACAGGTTCTTCGGATGGCTTTTCGCGCGCACACGCCGCCGCAGCGAGACGATTAGAAAATACGAGGAACTCGGCCTGATTATATTCGTCGCGATTCCGTTGCCCGTAACGGGTGCGTGGACAGGAAGCCTCGCGGCGTTTTTATTCGGATTGAGGTTCTGGCCTTCATTCTTCTGCGCGCTGGCCGGTGTTTGTATTGCCGGAGTAATTGTTACGACTTTCTCTGCGCTCGGCCTTATCGGCGCGATTGCCGCCGCGATAATACTTTTTACGATTGCCACCGTAAGCATTTTCACTAAAAAACGCGAACCGTAAAAAGATATTTCTTTTCCACGATACTTGCCTTTTACGCTTTTTATCCATATAGTATAAATTAGAACTATCTATTCTATTGAAATTTCGATAGGAGCGCCTCTTGGCCAGAAAATGGACATCGATTACCCTGTTAGTGCTGCTTGCAGTAGCGGCGTTCCTGACTATAATGCAACTTACCGAAACGACTCCCGCCAGCGAAAGCGTTTTCGAGCAGTATTCGCCTATCGAGCCTTTCCGCGACGAGGTGCCCGTTCGTTTCGCTACTAATTGGTTTCACGGTGCGGAATTTGCCGGTTTTTATGTTGCGGAAAAAAACGGCCTATACGACGAGCTTAAACTCGATGTCGAATTTGTAGAGTATAAATTCGGGTGCGATATCGCCGAGAGTCTCTCGTCGGGGGTGGTCGATTTCGCCCTTCTTTCGACGCCCTGTTTCGCCGGCACGAGTTCCGATAACCTCGACATAGTCGCAATCGCGGCTATATTTCAGGTCGAACCGGCGGTATTTATCGTTATGGACGGTTCCGGTATCGAAACGGTGAAGGATTTCGTCGGGAAAAGCATAATCGTTAAAAACCCGTATTGGGAAAGAATTATAGACAGAGTATTGCAAGCCGCCGATATCTCACCCGATAGGGTTGTTAAAGATAGAGGCGCTGTCGATATTAAACGTTTCCTTTTAGGCGAGGTAGATATCTGGACGGGATACGCCCAAAACGAACCGGTCGAGGTCGATTTGTCGGGGTATGCCTCGAAAACTATCTACGCCTTCGATTACGGGTTGAACGATTACGAAGGAATTATATTTACCCGAAGCGATATTATTTCCGAGCGCCCAGATATAGTTACCGCTTTCCTTTCGGCCTCGTTGCGAGGGTGGAATATAGTCGTTACCAACCCCGAACTAGGCCTCGACGCCGTCGATACATTCACAACCGGGCTGTCGATTCCTTTTCAGCGTCGTTCAATCAGAGAATTAATCCCGTATATTAGCACTGGTATCGCTCCAACGGGCTGGATAGATTCAGAACGGTGGCGAACCTCCTGCGCAAGATGGGGGATAAAAAATCCCGATAAATATTATACCGATAGTTTCCTTCGTCGCGTTTACACGGAACGATATTTGGAGATAGGGAATGTTCTCGTGGATAAATAAAAATCTGGTCAGGCGTTTTACCCTTATTTTTCTACTGGGCTGCCTTATTCCAGCGCTGTTTTTTGGCATATTTATATACTATACGATGAAAAACCGACTCGAACAAGAAGCACGGGATAAAATAAGAACCGGCAATGCGCTCAAAGAAGAATGGTTGCTTACCTGGCTCGACGAGAGAGTAGCCAGAATCACGGAACTTTCGCATATAATCGTATATGAGATTGAGGACCCGACGACGATAAGGCGCGCGGCGAAGGATTTTATTAAACGCAATCCCGAATATCACGAGATTTTCCTTCTTTCCGTTCCCGAGGGTAAGGTCGAGGTTTCTACCGATATATCGAACGAGGGCAAAACCAGGGCTGACCGAACATATTTTAAAAACGGACAACACGGTTCGGTTATACAACCTATCTACTACAGTGTAACCACGGGCGGTCCGGCTTTGACGGTAGGCGTTCCGGTAACGCACCCGACCGGCGGGGCCGAATACGTTCTCGCCGCGAGAATCGAATTAGCAAAGCTGGTCGAGATACTCGATTTCGGCACATCCGCCGGTTACAACGTAAACAGTTACTTCGTAAATCGATATGACGCTTTTACCATTACCCGCGACGAATTAGAAACGGCAAACGATAATTATTCCGCCGGCGTGAAAAAAGCGCTTCTGGAAAATGAGTTTACCGGTCTGTATCGCAATAGTCGGGGAGAGCGAGTTATCGGGAACTGTCGGTATATCCCGTGTCTCGGAGCGGTATTAGTTTCAGAAATAGGGTATGGCGAGGTTATGACGCCGCTTATAACGGGCGTTTCGCGTATCGCTCTTTATGTTATCCTGATTATCTTATTCGGGAGCGTTATATTCTATTTATTGTTGCGCCAATCGCTGAAACCTGTCGATTCCCTGGCCGAAGCGGTAGGCGAAGCGGCTTCCGGCAATCTGAATGTCCGCGTCGAACCCGTTCTCGACGACCAGATAGGCCGTGTGGCGAAAAATTTCAATATTATGGTCGAGCGGCTCGATACAATACTAAAAGAGGTCGGAACGGCAGAGGAAAAAGAAAGGCGTCTTATCGAACGCGCTAACGACGCCTTCCTCATTACCGACGAACTGGGGAACATCCTGCGAGCTAACGACCGCGCAAGAATGGTCTGGGGGTATTCTGAAAGGGAAATACTCAACAAAACCGTTTTCGAGCTTTTTTCAGACGAATCGGCGCGCGAATTCGGTAAGCATTTCAGGCGTATCGCCCGCGCGGATACGACGGAACTCCTCGAGCTTACCGGGCGAAAATCCAACGGGGGATGGTTTCCCGCAGAAATCAGCGCTATCGCTCTCGGCGACGGGACATACCTTTCTATCGTCCGTGACCTCTCCGAAAAGAAAAAGTTAGAGCAGAAGCTTATTCAGGCGCAAAAATTGGAAAGTGTCGGGACTCTCGCTTCCGGTATCGCCCACGATTTCGATAATATACTGGTCGGCGTCCTGAGTGCGGCTTCGTTTATTAAATCGGAAACCGACCCTGCTGACCCTCGTTTCGAGATGCTCGAGGTGATAGAAAAATCCGCCGAACGTGCCGCGGCCCTCGTCAAACAACTTATGATGTTTGCTCGGCAGGAACCGCCTCACCGCGAATCAGTCGATATAGGTATGCTAATCGACGATACGATAAGTTTTCTCCGCAATGGGCTTAAGGAAAGTGTAACGCTTACCGCACGCAAAGCGGAAAAATTACCTATGGTCGAGGCCGACCCGATTCAAATGAAACAGGTTTTGTTCAATATAAGCCTCAATGCGAGAGACGCTATGCCCGCAGGTGGTGAGCTTACCATAGAAGTTTCTACCGCCGAAGTCGATAGGAGTTTTGCAAGAACTCACTTAGGCATCGAACCGGGGGATTACGTGAAGATATCTATTTCTGATACAGGTGTCGGTATCCCGCGCGAGAAACTGGCACGGATTTTCGAGCCTTTTTATACTACGAAACCGACCGGTAAAGGAATAGGTCTTGGGCTGGCAGTTTCCTACGGTATAGTCGAGGCGCACGGTGGAACGATTACCGTCGAAAGCGAATCCGGAGTCGGCACCACGTTTAATATCTATATACCGGCACTATCAGAGCTTGCTTCCGAGGAACGCGCGCCCCGACCGACCGTCGTGGCAATATCGAAAGAACCCGCTACCCGCAGACTTCTCAGGCTGGCTTTAGGCGGGAATCGCTTCGAGAGTATTATACATCCGAGTTTGAGGGCGGCTTTTGGAGAACTTCCCGCGCCGGACAGGCGAGTCGACTTGATATTCGTCGGTTCCGAGATTCTTATCGACGAACCGGATGTTGCTATTATGGGAATTAGAGCGATAGCCGAAGGCGCAAAAATCGTAGTTCTTGGTAAGATATTACCCGAAATACCCAACCTTAATGTTGGCGGTATTATCGAAGACCGCTACGACGTCGCGGCAATACTGGATGAAATTAAAAAAACTGTGAAGACAGGTTCGGGATAGTAATAACTTAAATTCAGGGTAGCTTCTTTTTTGGATTAGCGTGACCAATCCTTTGCGGTCTATTTTCTTAATTCCTTTAAGTTTTTCGACGGAGCGCCTCGATTCTCATTAGCGATAGCTTGTGTTGCTCGGTTTCGCCGAGTCTCCTCTCGGCACTTTCGAGTATCTCACCGATTTTCGGCACTTCGCTGCATACAAGAACTAAATCATGCCCGGCTTTCAGAGCATTAACCGCGATGTCTTCGAGTTCGCCGTGCCGGGTTGCGCCACCCATCAAAAGGTCGTCGCTCAAAACAACACCGTCGAAACCGAGTTTGTCGCGCAATAACCGGATAATAGCGGGGGAAAACGTCGCGACTTTACCCGAACCGTCGAGGTTGTTCGCTATCAGATGTGTTGTCATAATCGCAGGGACACCGACGGCGATAGCTTCTCGAAAGGGGAGAAGGTGCTCTATCTCGAAATCTGCATCGTCTCGCGCCACAGCCGTTTCGATATGCGGGTCGATTTCCGCCGAACCGAGTCCGGGAAAGTGCTTTGCGCAGGAGCGAATGCCGGCGTCGGTTAATCCGCGAATAACCGCGGAGCCGTATCGTGCGCAAATTTCGGCATTGTCTGAGAACGCCCTGTTGCCCAATATATGGCTTTCCGGGGCGATATCTACAACGGGAGCGAGATTCATATCGATTCCGAGTTTTTTAAGAGCTACTCCAAGTATATTATACAATTCCCAGCATTCGCCGGCGGTCGCGTTTTCCGCGGTTTTTCGCGGGTCCGGTGGATTAGGAAAACCGTGTTCCCTGCGAATTCTGCTTTTAATTCCGCCCTCCTCGTCGAGCATTATAAGCGTTTCCGGTGCGGCGCTTTTGATGGTTTTTATATTTTTTTCAAGCGAGTCGATATCGGAGAAATTACGCTCGAAGATGATTATTCCGCCCGGCGGGTATTTTTCGATTAGGCGGAGAAACGATTCCGAAGGTCGGATATTATCGAAACTAAGAACGAACCTTTTACCTATCATAAGTAATCATCGGACAGACTCGGGATTTTGAAGTGATAGAGTTTTAATTCGTAAGAATTATTTTATTTCGAAACGGGGCTGTCACGGTTTTTGCATTGTCCATTAAGGTATAGGACAATATTATTTCCGGACGCAAAAACTCCCCTCCAATATCCCAAAGACCGCTCCCGTGCCAGCCCGGGAATTTCGCACATATTCAGTAACGCACTGCTAAAGTCGTGGGCTATCTGTCACTAATTTAGAACCCGCCTATATTCCAATTTCCGAGGGACTAATCGAATGTTGTCAATTCGGCAAATTAAGCTAATCCCAGGACATTTTCGGTATAGCCCTGACGATTTCGGCCATCGAGGTTTCCCCAGCGAGGACTTTTTTTACGCCTTTTTGCCAGAGTGTTTCTATCCCTTCTTTTTTCGCGCGCTCGACCATAGCTTCGAGCGTCGCATCACTGGAGAGTATCTCGCGGCCGATGACGTGTCCCGGAAGAAGCTCGAATACGCCCGCCCGGCCTTTATATCCGGTATTTTTACACTCGGCACACCCGGAAGCTCTGTTCACCACTCTACCGTCGTGGAGTTTTACCGGCGTTTTGCATTTATCGCAAAGCCTGCGAATAAGTCGCTGACCGATTACGAGATTTATCGCATCCATCAGCAAGTACGGTTCGATACCGAGGTCGATAAGACGAAAAACACTCTCGAACGTGCTTCGCGTGTGAAGCGTCGTTAAGACCAGATGTCCCGTATATGCGGCGCGGATGGCGATTCTTGCCGTTTCGGGGTCTCGGATTTCGCCGACCAGGATTATATCGGGGTCCATACGCAAAACCGACCGGAGTGCTTTGGAGAAACCGAGCCCTTTATCCGGATTTATTTCGACCTGATTTACAAGCGGAATAAATTCCTCGACAGGATTTTCGAGCGTAAAGACCTTCTTTTCCGGAGTGCTGATTTTTCGGATTATCGCATAAAGTGTGGTGGTTTTGCCACTTCCTGTCGGCCCGCTGACTATTATAAGTCCGCCCGGTTTGAGAATATTTTCCGTAAGAATCGTCGTCTCGTGCGGGGTCAGACCGAGTTGGTCGATAGAGGTTATCTGCGTGCCTTTCACAGCGAATCTAATAGATGCGTTTTCGCCTCTTATAGTAGGGATAACCTCCATTCTCATCGTTATTTTCTCTTCGCCGAGTTCGAGTCGAAACCCGCCCGTTTGCGGCATCTCGCGTTCCGAGATATCCATTTTCGCCATAATCTTGAGCCGGGATATTATTTTCTCGTGGAACTGCGCGGGAACGCGGAATTTTTCGATTAAAACGCCGTTCAAACGATATCTTATTCGCGTGTTCGCCGGGTCGGCCTCGATATGAATATCGCTCGCGCCCATATCTACGCCCTCTGTGAGCATCATATTAACGAATTTGATAATGCTTTTGCCTTTTTCGTCGACTGCGGTTTCTGTTTCGGGTCGCGCCTCTAACGAAGTTCCGTAATGCTCGTCGACCTTTGTCGGATGGATATCCTCGCTGATAAACGCCAGAGCCTCCTCTATTCGCGATGGTTCGACAATGGCCGGCACAACCCTGTAGCTGGATACGAACTCCGCAATATCGACCGCAAAATAATTTAACGGGTCGTCCATCGCAAGGATGAGCATATTATTCTCTATCCCTACCGGAATAATCCTGTATTTTTGACAAACGTCTTTCGGTATCAGCGCGAGAGCGGAACCGTCTATATCCTCGACCTTCAAGTCTATTCGTTTGAAATTCCTCTGTTTGCTGACGATATCCGCTATCGTTCGTTCGTCGACAAGGCCGAGGTCTACCAGTATCTGACCGAGTTTGCCACCCTGGTTTTCCTGTATTCGGAGAGCCTGCTGGAGCTGTTCATCTGTAAGAATATTGGCGTCGACAAGTATCTCGCCTAATTTTTTCTTATCCGCCATTTCGGTCCTATTGTGAAGTGTTATTTATCTATTTTTTAAATATAAACAAACGTGGACAAATATGCAATCACAAATATTCCAAGGGTGTTCCGAAAATATTAAACGATAGCCCACGACTTCAGTCGTGGGCTACTGAAATCGAATATAAACCCGGCGAAATCACCAACAATCGCAATCTGTATAAACGGCGCAACTCGGATGTGCTTCGATAAAATCGCAAACATGCGCGCACGCGGCAGCATCGAGGCTGTTATACCATATTTTTATTGTCTCCAAGGAACTTATGTCCCAGAGCGGGTTAAGGTCTATACCGGTCAATTCGTTGTATCCGAAATCGAGATACTTAAGCGAGGCTGCGCTCGAAAGCGGCGATAAGTTGACGTTCGTTAATCGGTTATTGGATGCTTTTATAGTCTCTATATGCGGGCATCCCGAAAGAAACGCGAAATCCAGTTCTGTTAAAAGATTCGTTTCGAGATTAATAGTTACCAGTTCAGAACACCCCGAAAAGTCGCCGAAGTCGATATCGTCGACTTGATTGTTTGCGATACTGATATATTCGAGTTTTCCGCATTCTCCCAGCGGCGAAAGGTCTATTGTGCTTAGTAGATTCGACGCAATATTGATGAACTCGAGATTGGAGCATCCCGAAACGGGAGATAAATCTATACTCGTTATTCGGTTTCCCGCCAGCAGAATAGTCGATAGTTCATTCCAGTTCTCTATCGGCGAGAGAATTATAGTCGATAGCGAATTGCCTCCGAGCGATAAAAACTCGATGAATTCGCAATCCGCGAGAGGTGTGAGGTCGATTTCCGTAAGTTCATTGTTGCTCAATGTCAGGGATTGCAGATAGTCGCAGGACGTCAACGGAGTCAGGTCGATTTCTGCTAGCGAGTTGTCGTATAGATAGATATAGAGCAGATTTGGGCAAGAACCTAAAGGCGAGAGCGAAATCCCCGATATGGAATTTCTCGAAAGATTCAAGATTTCCAGATTTGTGTTCGAGGCCAGCGACGACAGGTCGATATTATTTAACTCGTTATTGCTTAAATCGAGATAGGCTAATCCTGCGCACGATACGAGCGGGGAAAGTTCTATCGAGGCTATATCGTTATTTCTGATGTCTAAATATTCGAGATTGGAACATACACTCAGAGGAGACAGGTCGAGGTTGAGAAGGCTGTTGTATGATATATCGAGCGTTTCGAGCGCGGCGCAGAAATAGCCGATACCGCCGAGGCAATTCTCTTCGTTCAAACCCATCTCACTCAGGTCCATTTTCACAATACATCCAGTTTCGTTTCGGGACAGCCTGCTTTCCGGGACATATATGTGCCCGTTCAGGATAACGCTCGTTATTGTATCGCAGTCGATATGCTCGAAATAGAACGACCTTTCGGCGGCGAATTCGTTCTCATCGTGATAAACACTCACCCGGATAGACAAAGCGCCGCTCGGATATTCGCAGATATTGTAACTGTGGTTATACGGTAACGTGCTATCGACAACGGTCGGGAAGGTGTCGAATTGGAATTCGACGAAATCCGGCAGCGGGAAAACAGTAGCCCGAACGGTCAAAGTTCCTCTGACGGTGTCCCCTGCCGCCGGTTGGGTTATTCTTACCGAATACGTCAGCGAGGTTCCGTTCTTGTCCGCGGTTCCTTTGGAGCAGGCGAGGGCAAAGCATAATAACATTACTATTGACACAAATATTATTCTGCACATAATCCCCCAATTTAATTTGTATCCGTCGTTCCGAGTTTACCCCGGAATCCAGTGGCGTAGCAATTCACGAACCTTTCGTCTATGCAAATCCTATTTCAGATAAACTACTTTTTTCCTAACGGTCATCGCACCAGCTTTCACCCGAATAAGATAAACTCCCGACGGAATAGATTCTTCCGGTGTCCATATCAGGGGCGTCGGCTCCCGCACTGAATCCTGGCCAAAATATTTGTCGTAATTAATATCTCCGCAGGATTCAGTGCGGGAAAGGGGCAGATTGCCGACGAGCCGTCCGGTTATATCGAATACTTCCACGCGGGCAATCTGCCCCGGCGACCTATCGGTCGCGCCGACGCCCCGGGCAACGATATTAACCGCCGAATTAAACGGATTCGGCCAAACGGTTATTCCTAATCGCGGCAATCGCGTTCCGCTCTCTTCTATTTTCGCCCCCGATACGAGCATCTTCCGAAACGCCGCGTGGACTTTTTTCGGCGTCCCGGCATAATCGCGCAGGCCGAGGGTCGCAAATGCCGTTGTGAACCACTCCGGCACGCCGTAATAATTTATATCGAACATTGGATAGCATATTATCGCCACCGGCGGTGGGCTTGTCGAGGCCAGTTGCGAAACGATAGTGCTTATTATATTTAATTGAATATCCTCGGAGAATCCCTGCAACGTATCCGACCGGCAGCCGAATTCCGGTATTATCATCGGTTTTGTCGGGTCGAGAGATTGGGCGAGCGTGAAATAATCGGGCGCGAACCACGATATATCGTTCGTATCCGGGTAAAAACTGAATCCGATAGACTCACAATACGGCATTATCTCGAGCCAAGCATCTCTCAGTTCGGAATTGAAAAAACCGTCGTAGCTGACCATATGGTCGTAACAGAAATACGCCGTGATATGGATTTCTGGACGCGAGGACAACGCGGTCGTTACCTCCGACATAAGCAGGACGTAATTATCCCACTGGTCGGGCCGGACGCCGAAAAATATATCCGTCTCGATACCGACTATAACGATTACGGGGTCGATTTCATCGACCAGCGCTAAAAGTTCGTTTATATAGGCCTCGCGCACCTCCGGCGAGAGCGAATCCACCGGTGTCCCGTCGGGCATAGGGTTTATCTCGCCGACCGTTGTCGGGGTGTCGTGCGTAAAATCGAAAGTAAGCGCACGAGCGAGGCCGATATCCTCCGCAAGCTCCGAAACAAAAAGCGGCCTGTCGTGACCAGCGAGAAGCGTCGTATCGCGAAGGTCGTTCCATTTGATATGCGTGAATATATTGACCATATCGCCGACCTCGGCGATTTCCGATGGCAAATCTTCCAGCGCCGCTTCGGAAAAATTCCGCGTAACTTCCGATGTCGTCCCGATATAGAATTCGCGCGGCGACGTCCCGAGCGGGTTGGCGACCTCCGATGTATCCGGTCCGGGATGCTCGTCCGCGACGTCGTAAGTAACCCGGATATCGTCGAACCAGGCCTCGTTTGCCGGCCCATTGACCGAAATCAAAACCGCCATAAGCTGTGCGGGTCCAGTCGCGGTGAAAGAATCGCAAAGCTCGACAAATCCAGTATCGCCGGGTTCCGGCATCAGTATCGCGTAACCGACGGTCGGTATGACATCGAACAACGTATCCGGTGATTCAGGATTGAACGCGATAAGCAGCGCATAAGCTGTGCTATAAACGGGAACGCGCATCTTAAGAGAGAAGGTTACACTCTTGCCCTCGAGGTCGAAAGTTGGTGCATCAACGACTTGCGTCAGGAAATAGCTCTCTGTATCGGGACAATCTGTCACAAGATGCACACTGACCAGACCGTCTGCGACTATCGTGCTGTCGAAATCCCATTCACCGAAACCGTCGATAGGTCTCTCATCCGGGAGGCCGATATACCAGTATTCCGGCCGCGCGCCGTATTCGGAAAACCCGTCCTCGAAAGAGCCGTTGGTTACGACGTTCATTATAGTGTATCCGAACAGGGAGGGTAGTAACGTTACACCTAATAAAAGCGCTGTTTTTTTGTTTGGCATATTACTCGTTTGTTTGGATTTTATCTTCAATATCGATAGCTTCTATACCGGCTGCAAAAGCGATATGCGTCGATTCCTTGTCGAATCCAATACCCACGCCTAAATCGAAAATCAGCTTGTCTTGTGCATTAAAGAAACTCCGGCCAAAACCGACATTAACCCGTCCGTCGTTATAGAAACTCAAACCCATTCGCATCGCTTCGTTTGGAGCGAGCGATTTTTCGTAAGATAATCCCCACGAATAAGTAGTATTAAGGAAAGGACTGAAAATATCGTTATCGAAACTCTCGATATACACCCGTGGCGGAATAACGCTGGCCATTTTTAGTTCAAAATAATTATCGGTATATTTGATTAGAGCCGAAGCGGCAATCTCATAAGGGTATCGAAGCCTGTATTCGCCCGATTCTTCGGGCGCAAAATAAGGCCTTTCTATATCGAGGTTTACCCAATCGGAGTAGCGGAACCTTAAAGCATATGCTGTGCCCTTATACGAATCTCTAAAAACGCGCGTTTTATATTCCGCGCCCGCCGTTACCCCAAAACCCCATAAAATCGCACGGCCGTTTGGGGTTAGAGGATAATCGAACACGGCTTTACCATACATAAATGTGCCGGAAGAACCGACAGAAAGCCCTTTGAAAATATCTAAACATAATCCAATAGAACCGCCGTATAATCCCCCGTGCGATTCGTGCGAATACCTGTATATATGTTCGGAAAAACCAGTCGTGTTGTGGTAATCCTCGACATCGTGTGCGAAATAAAAATCGCGGATGGGGTTCACTCCTATCCCGGCCGACAACGGCCCGTGTATTCTAAAACAACCTCCGCCGTTGAATAGGGGAGGTAGAGAGAAAAATTGGGTTCTATCCGTTACACGGCCCTGCCTATCGCCGGTTTCATAACCGTAAACTATAGATGAGAACCAGTTCATACCCGCGTTTAATGAGAATTTCTCGGCATCGGTATAATCTCCTATTCTGGCCGGGTTAAGATAGACAGCGGCGGGCGGTTCGAGGAAAAACATAGAATTCCCCGCGGAACCGATAGTCAGAGGCGAAAAACCGGTTTCCGCCGTATTATCGCCCAACAGGTAATACGCCCTTTTCGTCTTATCGGAGGGTCCGTAGACTTCCTGCACTACCATATCCTCGCAGGTGCAGCCGTGAAAAGCGATAGCGCATATTATAGCGGTGATTATCGGTTTTACTTGGTTCATTATTAAAAACGCTATGAATTACGCTAATAAATTATATCAATTTACTCCGATAATTTCAAGGTTAATCGAGATTATTATTCTTATGGGAGGGGTCTTCCGGTCTTTATTTTGATTCGGCGAAACCGGGCTGTCACGCTCCGTGCATTGTCCTATTAAGGTATTTTGAATACATTATAACGGACGCACGGATTCCCTTCCCATCCTCAAAGACCGCTCTCGCGCCAGCCCTTTTTCGGTTTTTCGATTATTCTACGGTTACGGATTTGGCGAGGTTTCTCGGCTGGTCGACATTCGTTCCGCGGAGGACGGCTATGTGATAGGCCAGAAGTTGCATTGGAATCGCGGTTATCATCGGCATTACTAACGGGTCGGCTTGGGGCACATATATGACGTGATTTGCAAGTTCGGAAATTCGGTTATCGCCTTCGGTAGCGACTGCGATTATCGGTCCGCCGCGCGCGCGGATTTCCTCTATATTCGAGATAATTTTGTCGTAAAGCGGGTCCTCGGTTGCGATAAACACTGCGGGTGTGTTTTTATCGATAAGCGCTATCGGCCCGTGTTTCATTTCGGCTGCGGGGTAACCTTCAGCGTGGACGTAACTTATCTCTTTCAGTTTAAGTGCTCCTTCAAGTGCAACGGGAAAATTTACGCCCCTGCCGAGATATAGGTAATTATTACAGCGTTGATATTCCTTCGCGATAGCACGTATTTTACCCTTTTTTTTTTCTTGTTTTAACAGATTTTCTACTAGCGCAGGAACCCTGATTAGTTCTCCGACTAAATGTTTCCCGTGCGCCATCGAATAGCCGTGCATCCTCCCGAGTAGAAGCGCTATTTCCTCGAGGAGCATAACCTGACTGGTGAAAGCTTTTGTGGAGGCTACCCCGATTTCTGGTCCAGCGTGGATATAAACTCCGGCGTCCGTCTCGCGGGCAATTGTCGAACCGACAACATTGACCACGCCGAAAACCGGGACTCCCTGACGTTTGGCCTCACGAAGCGCGGCGAGAGTATCTGCGGTCTCCCCCGATTGACTGATAACGAACACCGCCTCGCCCTCGCGGATAACCGGACTGCGATATCGGAACTCCGATGCGTAATCGACCTCGACGGGTATTTGCGCGAGTTCTTCTATTAGATATTCCCCTATAAGGGCGGCGTGCCAGCTTGTTCCGCAGGCCGTGATAATTATGCGCTCGACATCGTGAAGATAATCGAAATAGTTTTCCAGACCGTTTAGCCGAACGGTCCCTTCCTCGATATTCAATCGGCCGCGTAAAGCGTTTTGAAGCGTAACCGGTTGCTCGAATATTTCTTTGAGCATAAAATGGTCGAAACCGCCTTTTTCTATCTCGCTTAAAGTCATCGAGATTCTCTCGATTTTCGGCGTAACCAGCTCCTCATTGAGATTACTCATTATAATCGAATCTTCGGAGACAGTCGCCAGCGTGCCTTCGTCGAGATAGATAACTCTGTCGGTGTAGCGAACGACCGCCGCCGCGTCGGACGCGATTATATGCTCATCGTCTCCGGCGCCTATCAGCAGCGGGCTACCGTGTCGAGCGGCGAATATTTTGCGCGGCTCGTCCTCGAAAAGGACCGCGATACCGTATGTCCCCTCGATCTCGCTCAGAGCGCTGCGCACAGCTTTCCAAAAAGGCAATTCGCCGTCGCTGTAAAACTCCTCGATAAGGTGCGCGATAACCTCCGTGTCTGTTTCGGTGGTGAATTTATGTCCACGTTCGGTTAGATACTGTCGCAGGGCGCGGTAGTTCTCGATTATCCCGTTGTGGACGACAACTATTTTACCGGTGCAATCGGTATGCGGGTGCGCATTCATTTCCGAGGGTTCACCGTGAGTCGCCCATCGCGTATGCGCCACCGCAACAGTGGGTTTGTCGTCTATTCTCTCGACCTCTTTCTCGAGGCCGATAATCTTCCCGAGAACCTTAATGACCTCGATTCCGTCTCCGGTATGATACGCCAGCCCGGCCGAGTCGTATCCCCGGTATTCGAGTCTTTTTAAGCCGTCGATTACGACCGGTATCGCATCTCGCTTGCCGATATATCCCACTATTCCGCACATAGTTACCTCTTATCGTTATTCGTGTTTCGTTTTCGTTCTTCCATAGACCTAACCACCCCGGTTCGCAGGAGCGATTCACGAATTGCCACTGCGAACTATTCCAGCAATCGCCGTGCCTTATCCACTAATCCCCTTGCCAGCGCTTCGCTATCAGCTTCGGCGATTATCCTCAAAATAGGTTCGGTATTAGACTCGCGAATATGCAGCCAGCCGCCAGTAACCGTTATACGGATGCCGTCGGTTGTGTTTATGTCTATCGGTGCGAACACGTTTTCTATTTTTTCCCGTATGGGCGGGTCTGTGACCTGCCCGAAACCCGTATGGCTTATCTTCGTTTTTATCATATACAGTTTCGGGAACTCCGCCGTCAACTCGGATAGTTTTTTCCCTGTGCGCGCCATTCTGTGGAGTATTACCGCTGCCGCCAGAGGGCCGTCGCGACCGGGATGACAGGCCGGAATAATCAGTCCTCCGTTGCCCTCGCCGCCAACCGGCGAATCGATTTCCAGCATCTTTCGCGCAACATTTATCTCACCAACCGGTGTTCGGAAAACGGGTTGTCCGAGCGATTCGACCATCGCACTCGTGGAAAGGTTCACAACGACCGGTCCCGGGTTATATTCGAGCACCTCGGCGGCTCCGATTGCAAGTGTGTATTCCTCGCCGATAGCCTTGCCGGTCTCATCGACGAGGGCGAGCCTGTCCGCGTCCGGGTCGGTAGCGAATCCTATGTCTGCGCCGTTTTCTTTAACCTTTTGTTCGAGCGATTTCAGATTTTCTGGTATCGGCTCCGGTGGATGAATAAAAACCCCGTCCGGTTCGCAACCGATAGATATAACCTCGCAACCGAGTTTTTCGAGAAGGGGGAGGAGCACTATCGAGCCCGTTCCGCCGTTTGCATCGACTACTACCTTAAATCTCGCATCGCGGATTGCATGCGCTTCGAGCCAAGGCAGCCAGATTATCGCGTCGATATGCATCTGTGCGGCATCGTCCAGAGATTCCCCGCCGCCGATAGCGTTATAAGCGACCCAATTCGGTTTTTCCAATGATACCGCTTTTAGTTTCTCGAACTCGTCCGTATCGAAAAAAATACCGTCCTTACCGACGAATTTAAGCGCGTTCCACTCCGGTGGATTATGGCTCGCAGTGATAATTATTCCGCCGGCGGCGTCAGTTCGTTCGGTTATTACCTCCGCGGTCGGTGTTGTCTGGATACCGACATAAATCGTATCCCTGCCGAGTAGTTTTAATGTAGCACAAACAAGTTGTGCGATAGGCCCGCCGCTCGGTCTGCTGTCGCGTGCGATAACAATAGGCCCCGCGGGGAGAATTTTTGAGAACGCGGCACAATAGGCGATTATGACCTCGGGGTCGAGACCATCGCCGACTAATCCTCGCAATCCGCTAATACTTTCTTTAAGCATAATCTACAACCTCTCCTTTTCGCCTGAAAAAGCAAGATACAGGCCAGAATAATAATAGTATCACGATTTAATCTCGACAAACCCCGTATAGGGTAGGGCGCTTATAGATTATCTCTTACGGTCTACCGCTGGAATTGGTATGTCCCCTGCACGTAAAGAACAAAACAAAACCGCTTTGTCAAGGATAGATATGTAATAGAAAAACCCTTGCGCGAAAACGGATTTAATTTATATTCCGTAAAACGAAATTATAACGCAAAACAGGAGGAACGATGAAAAAAGCACTCGCAGCCCTGGTTTTAATGATTGCGGTTTCTACCGCAAGCGTGGCCGAACTTCGTATAGCTTATATAAATTCGGAATATATCCGCGAGGAATACGGCGCTTTTGCCGACGCTCAAGCTCAGTTCGATAAAGATGTGGCGTCGTGGGAGGCGGAAGCCGAACGCCTCGAAAAAGAGATAATCGACCTTTCGAGCGAACTCGAACAGCAAGCGTTGCTTCTATCCGAAGACAAAAAAATCGAACGCCAGAAACTTATCGAACAAAAGCAGCAGGAATACCAGCGCTATCTCGCCGAGGTTTTCGGCGCAGGAGGCACCGCAGAACGACGTAATGCCGAATTAACCGCTCCTCTGCTTAAGAAAATAAATACCGCTCTGGTCGATATCGCTACCCGCGAAGGCTACGACCTTATATTCGATGTTGCCGGCGGCAATATCGCCTATATCGACGAGAACCTCGATATTACGGATATGTTACTCGAGGAACTCGCCGCTATGCCCGCAGAATAATGCGCGCCCGCAAACTCGCAGAAAAACTGGGAGGAGAATTCCTCGGTCCGGGGGACCCGGAGATTACCTCTATTTGCCCGATTAACGAAGCCGAAAAGGGCCAGGTCGCTTTTCTGCATAATCCTCGCTACCGGAAGTATCTGACGGAAACCAAAGCGTCCTGTGTGGTTTTGCCGTCGGAGTTGCTTATCGAAAACCGCTCTTTTACCGCTATCGTGGTCGATAATGCGCACAGGGCGATGGCAACGGCGGTGGATATCCTATAC
>QNEE01000031.1 GCA_003645085.1 bacterium
CAGTGGAACAGCCGCCGACCCAATCCTCGATATCGAACCGACCCTCGATTATGTCTCGACGATTCAAAGAGCGACCGGCGACCTGACAGCCCAAACAACGAGCGGGACCGGCGACCTATATCTCGCATCCGGCGATTTAATGTATATCGACGCCGTCGACGACATCAGGATGACCTCCTCCGGCGGCGATATCGAGATATACTCGACAGTCGGGTATATCGAAGTTATCTCGGAGGGCAACGACGATGTAATTATCGGCGACCCAACTTCGGGAACCGACGACGTGTATATCTCCGCAGACGACGAAATCGACATCGACGCCGACGATACACTGACACTTCAAGGCTGGGGCGGCGTCCTAATCGACGGCTGCAACGAGTGGATTCGCCTCCAGACATCGAATGTAACCGACTATATTACACTGAACCCGGGAATACTCGGCGCAAGCAGTGCCGTTCTCCCCGGAGGTAACGACGAGGACGACCTCGGCAACGCGGCTACACAATGGCGAGATATATACCTTTCAGACGGTATAGTTATCGACGGCGGCCGAGGAGGAGCGGGGCAGGTTATCAAGTCCGACGGTTCCAATGTCTATTGGGGCGCGGACGACGATACAGACGCCGACGCCGACCCGACTAACGAGCTTCAGAACCTGTTTAACCGTGTCCAGAGTAACGGCGGCGCGGCGACATATACAGTGTCCTCGCAAACCGATATTTTGCGCTTCAATAATGGAACGAATACCACTTCGAGCGTCTCGCAATCCGGAAATACTATAACTGTTTCATATAATGTGACCGGATTGGATAACTATAACTCCTGGACAGCTCAAGATGACGATGGAACCACTTATCCTATTACTTCGTCAGATGTTCTCGTATTCGATGAGGGCACCGGTATCGATATTAATTTCACCGGCGACGATGTCCTCACATTTACTAATACAGGAGTAACATCGGTCAATGGCGGAACCAATATTACTGTTTCCGGCGCTACCGGTGCGGTTACTATAAATGTATCTCCACAGGGAGCGGGTTCCGGTCTCGATGCCGATATGGTGGATGGACAGCACTATAGCACTTCATGGCCCAACGAATGGACCGACGCCGGAACCTATGTCTATCCAAACGAGAACAGCAGTATTCGCGTCTATGAAAATAATAGCACTTATGGCTTCTACTATAACAGTTCAGCCACATACGGTGTCTATGCCGATGGCGGAACTTATGGCGTCTATGGGCGTTATGATGCCACTCATTATGGTTATCTCGGCAGCGCAAATTATGGAGTGTATGGCAATGGCGGAACCGGAACCGGCGTCTATGGAACAGCCAGCGGAACAGGCAACCCCGGCGGATATTTCGTCAACACAGGCGATTATCACAGTCTAATCGGTTCCAATAATAACAGCACATATTGCGGAACTATGGGATATAACGCATCGGGCGACGGTGTCCTCGGTATAGGTTCGGGCGCAGGCACATATCTACATTCCGGCTCTGGCGATGGAATTGCGGGCGTAAGCGATGCAGGATACGGCGTCATTGGTTCCTACTACGATGGTGTAGATAACAATATTTACGGCACACTCGGCAGCAGTAGCAACGGCGTCTTCGGGATTAGCGATAACGCAAGCGGCGCTGGAGTGCTCGGCAACGGCAGTTCCGTAACAACAGGCGTTTATGGCACAACATCAGCCGCAAGCGAATATGGTGTCTGGGGTATGGGCACCGGCGGAACAAGCGATGGCGTTCTGGGGATGGGTTCGAACTGCCTGAATCTACTTCACTCCGGCAGCGGCGACGGCGTCGTCGGCGCAAGCGATGCCGGCTATGGTGTTATCGGTTCATACTACGATGGAGCGGATAACAACCGCTATGGCTATCTCGGCGGCAGCACATACGGTGTCTACGGTACCAACGACGCGGGGGACGCTATTAGAGGACAAGCTGTGAGAACAAGCACCGACGACTACGGTGTCTGGGGCACATGCAATGTTTCCGACTACTACGGCTATGGCGGTTATTTCCAGGGCGGATATCATGGTGTATATGGTTCTGTAATTCCGACTGGGAACAGCATGTATTATGGTTCACGCGGTTACGTATCCGGTGGAAGTGGAACCAACTATGCGGTATATGGCTATGCATCCGGTAGCGGGACCAACTACGGAGTGTATGGTTCAGCTTCTGGAAGCGGCACAGATTACGGCGGCAGGTTCTCCGGCGGTTCTGCCTGGGCGCAAATCGGTATAGAAAAGAGCGATGGAGATACAACAGGCGCCTATTTCGATGGCGGCACTTCGTTCTCTTATGTGGCAAGTGACGAGGGAACCGATGATACTTATGGCGGATACTTCGATGGCAACTCGGGAACTAACGACTATTGTTATGTAGGCCTGCGATACTCTGGAATCGATTATTCCACAAATGGTGCCGGCTCCAAATCTACTATGATGGACACAAGAGCCGGTCGAAGAAATCTTTTCTGCCCCGAAAGCCCCGAGGTATGGTTCGAGGACCTCGGCAGCGCAAAGCTCGTAAATGGGCACTGCCATGTCGAACTCGACCCGCTGTTCTTCGATTGTGTAAAAATCGACCAGGACCATCCAATGAAGGTATTCATCCAACTTAATGATGATTGCAACGGCGTATATGTGAAAAAAGGCATAACCGGTTTCGACGTATATGAACTCAATGGCGGCACCAGCGATGCCGCATTCGATTATCGTATTATGGCAAAACGTAGGGGTGAGGGCTACGAGGATGCGCGTTTCCCGCCTTCGCCGCCGAGACAGAAAAAGAAGCAGAATTGGGATGACCACACAAAAGACATTTGGGAAATCCCGCAGGAACACCGTCTCGAATGGGTCAAGCGAGTTCCTTATGAAGAGCGTGACCCCGAATGGCTGAAGGCGCTCACGCCCGAGCAAATCCAGATGCTTGGCAAACCGCGCAATACTGGTTCCCCAATAAACCCAGTTTCGGTGAACACCCAGCAAAAACCCGTAGATAATAATAATCTCGAACAAACGCCGGTAACCGAACCGTCTCGAACAAACGAAACTGATATTGAGGGAAGAAACACAATAGAAAAATAGGAGTAAAATGAGATTAATCGCGTTATTACTTATCGTATGTGCCGCGACCGCGATTTTCGCAGTCCCTCAACAGATAAACTATCAGGGCAAACTCACCGACCCCGACGGCGTCGCCCTCGAAGGCGTCATTACAATCACGTTCAAGATTTACGATGTCGAGACCGGCGGCACTGAATTATGGTCGGAATCGCAGGATATTACTATATCGCATGGCTTGTTCGACGTCCAACTCGGTTCGATATCTCCTTTTCCCGCTTCGCTCGATTTCTCGGTCCCGTATTGGCTCGAGCTTTCTATCGGCGGTGAGACGCTCGCGCCGCGCCAGCCGCTATTGACCGTGCCGTATAGCTTCAGGGCGGGAGTTGCCGACAGCGTTGCAGGTCTCGGTCCCGGCGGCAACAATCTCGACGAGGCCTACGACGCCAGCCCATCGGGCAACAAGCGTATCGACGCCGACGACGGCGCGGTAATTATCGAAACCGGTCTTTTTAGCCCGAACGGCGCGCTCAGCCTGACATCGCACAGCGTCGCCGATGCCGCGCTCTACGCGACTAACACCGCAGGCGGCAACGCCATCTGGGCCGACGAGAATATCTACGCTAATAACGCGAATATCCAGGCCAAAGGAGATATTAACGTAATCGATGCGGCTGACAACAATTCCGCGGGTTTGGTCGGAGCCACCGGAAGTTTCTGGCTCAACGGCCGGATAGATATGAAGAACAACCAGACGCTCTACGCCGAAAATTCGTCTGGGACGCCCAAAGCTATCCTTACCCCATTAAACGGCGCCGATAATATCATCCTCTCGATGGCCGATGGCAATAATTTCTATATTCAGGATAACACTTACGCTACTGTCGGTCAATTCGCGGGCGGCGCGACATCGTTATATCTGACCGGCGGGCTTTCCGCGCGGGATGCGATATTCATGCCCGAAGCCTCGGCGTCCGCGACCTCCGGAATGCAGTATTTCGACTCCGACGACAACACGATGTATTATTTCGACGGCACGAGCTGGGTCCCGATGGACGGCGGTGCAGACGCCGACTGGCAGATTGGCGCCGGAGTCGTCTATAACAATACCGATAATATCGGCATCGGAACACCGACGCCGGACTACGCTCTCGATGTCGCAGGCAACGCCGGTTTCGACGAGTATATCTACCACAACGACAACCCGACAACCTATATACAGTTCACTTCGAACAGGATAGATTTTTATAATTCAGGTTTGAGGATGCTAACCGTCGACGGTCTATTCGATCCGACCGCAGTAGTGGTCAACGAAAACGCAGCGAATAATGTCGATTTCCGTGTCGAGGGCGATACCGATACGCACCTTCTGTTCGCCGACGCTAATTCGAATAATATCGGCATCGGGATTTCTACGCCGGACAACAAGCTACACGTCGTCTCAACCGGCGATACCGCGATTTACGCCACAGGTTCGCTCGCTGTTTATGGCAGGATGGAATCCAATACGTTCGGATGGATTGCCGGTGTTCGTGGCGGCGCGGACAGTATCGGCGTCTTCGGTCAGGGCAAAGATTACGGAACGTGGGGATATACCGATTTCAATAACTACGGCTATCTCGGAGATTACATCCACAAACGCGGCGCCTACGGCAAGGGCGACAGCGTCGGCGTCGCCGGAGTGGGAGGTTTGAAAGGCGTCAGCGCGTCCGGCGACATCGGTCTCTGGGCCGAGGGCAAAGACGACGGCTACGCTGTTTTCGCAAATCGAGTCGACGACCCGACTACAACAAATTTCGTTGCGATTTACGGCTCCGATAGCTATATCGGGTTTAGCCCACCATCTGTTACAGGAATATGGGCCGGTTATTTCGACGGCGATGTCAATATCGACGGAGACCTTACGGTTACCGGCACATATCCCGGCAGCAGCGAATGGGAGTCCGCCGGCTCCGGCGATAACGAATACAAACGGCCCGTTTTCGGCGGCTCGGGCAACGACAATGTCCGCGCTTATGAGCAACCCGCCATTAAAGGCCTCTACGGCAGAGCCTATACCGACGCATCGAACTATGCACCGGGATACGTAGGATATTACGGCAGCGATATCGGCGGCGTCAACCGGTATATGGGTATCTACGGCAACTCTGGCGTAGGCACTAACAACGTCGCTGTTGGCGGAAGATATAATGCGGGAACCTACGGCTTTATCGGCGGCCAGGTCGCCGGTAATAATGTCGGCCTTTACGCTAATGGCGAATGGGCGTCGGCGTTCTTCGGCGATTATAACGACGCCGACTGCGGCGAACGAGGCCTCTACGCAATAGGTTCGATTTACGGCGTTTTTGCCCGCGATACGAGCGGCGGAGCGCCGTCGTCGAACAACTACGCCTATCTGGGTTACCGCGACCCGAATCCGCCGAACTACGAATACGGCATTCTGGCGAGCGGCGACGATTTCGCCGGTTACTTCGACGGCGATGTCTATATCGACGGTAAGCTTACCACTACCGGCGGCGTCGACCCGACTTATGTGAGCTTCACGCCTCAGGGCTCCGAACCTATGACCGCCGACGGCGTTGCCGACCCCGGAATATGGATTCGCAGCACTGATGAACATCTTATTCTTACCAACACAAGCGGCGATATAGACCTTACGCCCGGCAACGGAAATTATATCCAGAACAAAGGTTACGACGACGGCCTCCAATCCGACGCGGGATTCCGAATCGAGATGCCCCCCCCACCGGACGGGCCAACAAGCGTCACCGATACGATTGCTATAATCCAGTGCCAGACTACTACGTGGCCATCCGATAATGCCCTTTACAACCTGGTTTCAACAATCGATACCGTCTCGGACGGCGCCGGGACAGCCCTATATGGGAGACTCGACGTCGATTTCACGACATTTACGGGCAGAGCGGCTTTCTATGGCGCATCGGGTCATTCTTATTCGGCAAGCGGTGGTGTCCGAGGTGGACGTGGCTTGATAAGCGCGAGTAAACTCGAAACAAATTACGCCAATTTCGACGTAATCGGCGTCGGCGTCGAAGGTCGCGCCACAGGCGAATCTCTCACGCCGGACGCGGTAGCCGGGACGGACAGACTAATATTTGCCGGAATAACTGGAGAAATCAGCGGCGTAATCAATACTCCGCCGACCACCGCAGATACTTTCCGCTGCGCTGCCGTATGGGGCGTCGATAATAACGACGGCACCGCGAAATCTTATGCCGGCTATTTCGACGGCGATGTCCACATCACAGGCGAATTGTCTGTAGGGAAAATAACTATCAGAGGCGAATGCAAAACAAACGACGCAACGATACAATACCGCAATACCAGCGGCGGGTCCTGGGATTACCAAGAAGAAAGACGAATCAATTATGGCAGGTCGACTTCTCTTACAGCGGGTTACTGGGATTACGCCGCTTACCGCAAAACGCGAACCCTCATCAAATTCGACCTGTCCGATATACCGACCACCGCGACTATCAATACAGCGACGCTAAAGCTATATTGCTATAACGTCACCGGAACCGGAACATACTATATATACAAATTACGGCGCCACTGGAGCGAAGGAGATAACTATTGCGGCAAAGGCGTGCCGTCCACTTTTGGACACTGCGATTCGACCGGCGTTACGGGCGGATGCGCCTGGGATTACTACTCCCGCAACAACGCCTGGGGAACCGCCGGAGCGGATAATACGACTAACGATAGATACGGCACCGCCGAGGATAATATATCTATCAGCACGACCGGCTGGAAAACCTGGGACATCACAAGCGCGATACAGGACTACGTCGACGGCACATCCGAGAATTACGGATTTATAATTATCGGACCCGCATCGGGAGACAACAGGGCGTATTTCAAATCGTCGGAATGCGACGAGTTCAAATGGAAACCGGAGCTTTATGTCGAATGGACACAATAACAGGTTTAGCCTTAGTTTATAAATCTACGGTTGCAGGGTCTATATGACTCCTGCAAATTTAGTCGCAAATGTTATTTCGCGGAGCGAAGCGACGAGAAATCTTCTGAATGACAACGATTTAAGATTTCTCGCGGACGGTCGAAATGACAAAATCCTCTATTTTGCAGGACTCATCAGGGTCTATTATAAAGGAGGAATTATGGTAAAACTACATATCTACGCGGTTATTGTATTTGCGTTATTGTTTATAACAACTGCGTGGACGGCTATCCCGGGAAACATCAACTACCAGGGCAAACTCACCGACCCGGACGGTGTAGCTATCGACGGCACCCGCCAGGTCGCGTTCGCTATTTATAACGTATCGGCCGGCGGTTCCGCTCTATGGTCGGAGACGCATCCCGCGGTTAATATCGACCACGGCTTGTTCGACGTCATACTCGGCAGCATTACCTCTTTCCCGGCCTCGCTCGATTTCAGCGAACCGTATTGGCTGGAAATAACGGTCGCCGGCGAAACGCTCACGCCGCGTCAGCCGTTTACCTCGGCACCATACGCTTTCCGGGCGCTTACCGCCGATTCCGTCGGCTCGGTCAACGTTGACAACGTAACTATCGAAATCAATGCGTCCGACCAGCTGCAGGTAAAAGCCCTCGGTATAACCAATAGCCATATCGCCGACGGGACCATCAGATTCAACAAACTCTCTCCTTTTGCTGGCGCCGAAGGCCAGATACTTAAAATAGTCTCCGGGACGGTTCAATGGGCAGCCGACGACACCGGAAGCGGCGGTGCCGGCGGCGACAACGACTGGGCATACTCCAGCGGAAGCGGCCTCGCCGGCGATATATATCACACCGGCAATGTCGCCGTAGGCGGAGCAAGTCCGACCGTCCCTCTCGATGTCGATGGTGCGGCAGATTTCTCTACCGTGGTTGATATCCACGGCACATTGCATATGAACAACCAGACCATCGACGAGGTCTATCAGGTTAACCACAATTCTGGGCTATTCAATCTATATAACGCCGGTGGCGGCGCTACCACTATTCAGGCCGCAGGCAACCTTTCCCTCGGAACCGGCTCCGCAAGTGACGACGATTATATATATTTCGACAATGGCGCGGAATACATAGTATGGGACAATAGCCCCGGCGAGTTCGATTTCTCCGACGACGTCAGCATAAACGGCAATCTGTATTTCCCGGTCGGATTGAGCACTATTGACTTCCCGACAGAGGGTATGCGCATAAGCCCCAACTGGGGGATGAGTAACGATATAGCGATTGGTAATACAAGCTGGTCGGCCTCTGTAGCCATACTCGATATGTCGGTCTGGAGTGGCGATGCTATGCGGCTCTGGGGACATCTTAATATGGATGAACACGAGATTTACTCGATTAATTATATCAATTTCGACGCGACGAAAGGTTCTTCCGGCTACGGTATACGCGACAACGCCGGAACGGTCGAATACAAACACTCCGGCGGAAGCTGGACAGCAATCGGCGGCGGAGCCGGGCAGTGGGAAGACGCCGGAACATATAAGCGCGTCATCGGCAACGACGCCGTCCGTGCCTACGAGTCAGGCGGAACATACGGTTTATATTCCTCTATCGAGGGAACAGCGGCGATATACGGCGGCAACGCAAACCGAACCGGCTATCTCGGCTGGAACCAACCCTGTGTCGGTCACCCGCTCAGCTGGACCGATGCCGGTGTCTATGGCTATGTTTCTGCCGGAAGCAATTACGACGCCGTCTATGGCGTTTGCGAGGGCGGCGGCTCCGGCGTAATAGGAGTCGCATATAATGCCGCTTACGCCGCCGTTCGCGGCTATCACCAATCGACGAGTGCCGGCGCTATGGGTATCTACGGACAGGGCTATCACGGTGTTTTCGGAACATCGAGAGCCGCCGGGGGAGCGGGTGTTTATGGCGACCCCGGCTCCGGGACCTATGCCGGGTATTTCAACGGCGATGTCCACATCGAGGACGAGCTAACCATCGATATCAACGACAACGGCTGGCACTTCGGCCCTCCCATGGGATGGTCGTCCGAAATCAATTTTGGCTCTAATATCGCTAACGCTAACCTCCAGATAGGTTCTTCCCTTACACGCGAGGGTCTAATAACCTTCGGCGGCGCATACTGGTATGACCAGACCGGGGTCGCCGGCGACCCGACTGCGCCACCATACGATGCAGGGAACGTCTTCGGTATGTATCCGACATCGACCGGAATCCGCTGGTTCGACGGCGCTTCCTGGTCGACTATCTCCGGAGGAGGTGGTGGAATAGGCGGAAGCGGCTCCGCAAACAGGCTCGCGATATGGAGTGACGCATCCAATCTGACATACGATACCGACCTCGAATGGGACGCGGCGAATAGTCGTTTATATTTTGGGTCGGTCGAATATATGCAGGATGTCGGCGCAAATGAAATAGGTTTTAATGCCGACCTCGAACCGAGCAGCGACGCTGGTTACAACCTCGGCAACTCCGATATGGCCTGGAACCATCTCTATCTCGACGGTTATATATATCTCAACGGCTCGACCGGAACCGCGGGGCAAGTATTAACCTCTAACGGGGCGGCCGACCCGACCTGGCAGGACCCTGCCGGCGGCGGATTGTGGACAGACGCCGGAAGTTATATTCACGCGAATGAGAATTCCGACGTTCGCGTCTACGACAGCGGAAGTTCCTATGACATTTACGTCTATAAACAGGACGGCACCGACGGAATTTACGTATATACTATATCCTCCGAACACGGACCCGACGAAACAGCTATTTATGGCCGACGCAGCGGAACATCGAGTATAGACAACGGCGGAACTGGATGGACAGAATCCGGTATAGATTGCGGCGTTAAAGGCTATTCGTATTGGGGTAATAAATATACCGCAGGCGTCGCAGGGTTTAACTATTGCGATTATGATAGCTCTTGCGGCGTTATCGGCGGAAATAATTACGGCGATTATTACGGGATGCTCGGTTACAGGGACGATTTCGATACCCAATCCTATTACGCCGGTTATTTCAGATGCGACTCCAATGTCCGCCCCGGTTACGCCGTCGATGCGTATTCTTTTGGAACCTCGAGCAAATGCGCAATACGTGGCCAAAGCGAAAACAGCGGCTATTATACCGGTTGGTTCTGGCACGACGCCGGTTCGGGAAACCCTGGACTCGGAACGAACGCCGATTTCGACTGCTTCGGGACAAAATCCGCAGTTGTTCCTACAGGGTCATACGGATATCGAAAAATGTATTGCGAAGAGGCGACCGAAATCTGGTTCACCGATTACGGCTCGGCAAAACTCTCGAATGGCCGCTGCATCGTCGAACTCGACCCGGTTTTCCTGCAGACGGTTACAATCGATAATAATAACCCGGTTAAAGTATTTATCCAGATGACGGACGAATGCCCGAACGGCGTTTATGTCAAAAAGGGGAAAACGACCTTCGAGGTCATCGAGCAGAACGGCGGCAACTCCAGTGCGAGCTTCGACTATAGAATCGTAGCCAAACGCCGCGGATTCGAGACAAGACGCCTTACACATATCGAAGAACCAAATATGGCGGGGCGTTATCATGCAATCGCCGAGGAACCGACACCGAACGCGCCCGACGGGATTCGATATCCGGAACCTCCGAAAATAGATTACGAGAAAATAAACCGCGAAAACCTGGAGAAAATAAGGGCGAAAAAAGCGGAATCAACGGACTAAAAATTAAATACGGGTCGAAAAATACCGACCCGATTTTGAGCGAATTTGCAAAAAACAACTTGATTTAAACAAAAAAAGGAGCGATAATGAAAGTATCAAATGAAAGGAGCACCGCTATGAAATACTCGGTGCCTGGGTTTATTTTATGCCTCATCATAATTGGACTCCTGACAGGAGCAACATTCGCACAATACGGCTCTTCCACCAGCTATAATCTCCAGTGGAAAGTTATCGAGTCCGGCGGCAACGAGGGGGACGATGTTACGTCGGCCAGCTATAAACTATCCTCGTGTATCGGCCAACCGACGCCGGTTATCGATGGGCCGACCTCTAGCACCAGCTACGATTTCTATCCCGGTTTCCGGAAAATCGACCTCGACCTGCGCTACCCGTATAGTTGGTTCACGTTTATCGTGGAGTATGCCTCCGATACCAGTTTTGGCCTCCGCTGGGCGGGTGTCGATACTACTATCGAGGACGGAGTCGGCTGGGGCGTATGGAACTACGATATACGCTATAAAATCGGCGCCGGAGGCTGGACACCGTGGCTGATAGACGTTACCGACACGATGGCTACATTCGGGCCGGAATCCCCGGTCGATGTTACACCCGGCGAAACCTATCATTTCCAGATACGCGCGCAGGATAAGGCTCGCAACGAAGCTCCATGGACGACACCCTGGATGGACCAGGACTCCACGATTGTCAACTACGTCGTGCAGTTCTGCGTCTATACTTATGCGCCCGGTTTGCCGACCGACGCCGGGAACTACGCGACTCTGGAGTATTACGATGACACCGGCGCTCCCGTTTATGTCGATTTATGGGAGGGTTCCTGTGTTCAGGTCTGGTGCGTCCCGAACAGCGAGGCCGAGATTACGCGCGTAACATCCGGCTCCGACGGACAAGAACGCTGGGTGGTCAACACTCCGACCGAGGACACTCTTTGGACAATCGACGGAACTGAAACCGCTGTCGATGTTTATTACTGGCACCAACTGCAGCCTATAATCTACCTCGAAGGCACCGACGTTATGCATACCGTCGAAACCCTCGAACACGAGCAGTTCGGACCGGGCCACCTCGAAAGTGGACTGTTCACTATGTGGACCGAGTGGACAGACTACGGCAGTATGATAGAGTTCATCGACTCGACCACAGGTTCCCCGGTTCGCCACGCACTTCCGACCGATTCGGTTCGGTTCCACAATGTAACCGCGTTCTTCCAGGATAGTATCCACTATATGGCCGCCGGCAACGCGATTACGATTCAAACGAATTTCACCGGAGGAGAAGTCAACGCGGACGGCGTCTGGTATCCGAGCCCATATAGCACCGATTGGTTCGACCTATCCACCCACGATATCTCCGTCTACGATACCGTTATAATCTCCGGTTGCGAGATGTGGGTCTTCGATTACTGGGAGGACGACCCCGGTATCACCGACACCGCGCGCACGGTTACTATTACTATGGATTCGACCTTTACCGCTATATACCATCGCGAGTTTAAGGTCGATATCAGCAATACCGGTGGATTTGGAATACCGACGCCGGGCGTAGGCAGCTACTGGTTCACCGAAGGGGACACCGTTACCGGCAGTATGGATACTACGGGCGTAATGGGCCAGACACTCGTAGGATATATCGGCACCGGCTCCGCACTTTCCGGCGGCGGAACCGAATTCTGGTTCATAATACACGATTGCTCGACTATAGATTGGGTATGGACGCCTACGACCGGCGATATGTGCACGCTTACGGTCTATAGCCGCTATGGACACCCGCACCCGGATGGGGTTTATATAGTGCCGTGCGGGACGGATATATGGTGCAGTGTCGAGGACAGTTCTTACGAGGACGGCGCGTGGCAATATTGCACAGGATGGCGCGGCGACGGTGTCGTAGTTCCCGCTACGGGCAGCGATAACATCGTTAATTTCACACTCAGTGGCACCGGTTGGCTCGTATGGGAATGGAACGACGAAGACCTGTTGCCTCTGACTATCGCATCGACGCCGGGGCCGCACGGTTCGCCGACGCCGCCTATTGGCACTCACTGGCTACCGTATGGCTCGACTCAGGACGCCTGGGTAATCAACCCCGACGGCACCTGGAGGTGCACGGGATATATCGGATTCGGAAGCGTCGTTTCGACAAGCGCGGATAGCGTGAATTTCGTTCTCGACGCGCCGACCGGAATAGATTGGCAATGGATAGATTGGGGTTCGGGCGACCTCGATACGCTATGGGTATTCAGCCCTTACGGCGACCCGGTGCCGAGCATCGGTATGCACGTCTATCCTCATGGAATAGATATTACGGCGTTCGTTCCGACTCCGTCTGGAACGCACGATTGCACGGGTTGGATAGGCACCGGCAGCGTTCCCGCGACGGGCGCGACCAACACCGTCTCGTTCACGCTTAATGAGTTCAGCACCCTGGTATGGGTCTGGGACGGCGTGGATATGCTCCCGTTTATGGTTTCCAACCCGACCGGACACGATGCGCCGGTTCCTGCCGTGGGAACGCATTGGTATCCGCCGGGGACGGTTATCGACGCCTGGGTTACAAGCCCGGACGGCGCCTGGTTCTGCGTCGGCTACAACGCTTTCGGAAGTCTGCCCTCTTTCGGCTATACGGACAGTGTCCATTTCACGCTCTTGCTTGCAACCTGGATAGAGTGGCTCTGGTCGGACGATGTAGTCCAGCTTAACGTTATAGCTCCGTCCTATAGCGGCGCCAACCCACCACCGGGAATAACGTATCACCCGGTCGGGAGGCATATTGTCGCCACCACCAACGACTCGGTCTATGAGGGCGGCGATACGAGACATATCTGCACAGGCTACGACGGCGGTGGTTCCGCGCCGGCATCCGGCACCGACACTTTCGCCGTGTTCGATATAATGGTCGATAGCTGGTTACAATGGAACTACCTCGACCAATTCTATCTGGACCTGACCCATACCGGCTTGCCCGCTACGGTCGACCCCGATACTCTGGGCGTTATAGGCTGGTATGACTCCGGCGACTCGGCGGTGCTTATTACAGATTCCGTCGTCTGGGACGGCCCAGACGCATATATATTTATCGAATGGGACGACGCCGACGCCGGCGCGATTATCGGCGACGAGTTCGCCGAATCCACGTTCGTTATTATGGACGCGCCATACCGGTTGACAGCGGTATTCGCCTCCGCGATTCAGGTTACTATTACAAAATCTCCCACACACGATACGCCGGGCTGGATACTCGTCGACGGCGACACGTTCTTTACGGGGACTTATACCGCTTTCTGGGAAACCGGCTCCAGCCACGATATCGAGGTTAGCGTTATGGACTCGACCTACGATTTCAAATACGAGTTCGTCGAGTGGCGCGACGACCCTGCCGCTCTTCCGGCACGGACAGTAGCACCATCGACAGATATCACATACTACGCCGACTATAACCATTACTGGCACGTTATTCTGGAGAAATTCCCGCCGGCGGATACATTCGGAACCCTGACCGTCGATATGACGCCGTATTCTGGGCCGGCATCCGTCAGGCAGGATATGTGGTTCCTCGATGCCAGCAGCCACAGTATCGATGTTTCCGACCCGGATTCATCCACCTACGAGAAATACCATTTCCAACAATGGAGCGATGGGACCTCGACGACCTCTCTGGCTTATGGCCCGGTGTCCGCCGCAGATTCCATCGTAGCGATTTATACTCAGGAATACTTCTGTAGAATCGAAAAAGTCCCGCCACAGGACCACGGGGCAATATATCTCGAAGGCACAACCTACGACCGCGTCGGCACGCTCGATTTCTGGGCGTTCGCGGATAGTATATACGAAATCGGCGTCGCCGCCGGTGATACCGTCGGCGATTACGACTCGATATACATCTTCCTGAACTGGGAGATGGACGGTTCGACCGACACTCTGAGAGACTCTCCGGTCGTTACCGGTCCAGATACATTCAGAGCGTTGTATAGCGCCATCGAGGTTATGATACGCATAGAAATCGGCCACTACGGTGTCTGCCCGCACGATTCCGTCGTGTGGAATATCACCGACAGCCTAACTTTCGGTGAAGAGCGCACGATGACCGCAAACGATTCTATCAAGATATACAATCTCTCGAATGTATCTGTGGACTTCGGCCTCAATATATCCGCTATCTGGGATACCTGTGGGCCGTGGATTCCCGACCCATACTGGAACCCGCACTGGTGGCGCGAATATAATCGTTTCGTATTAAGGGCGCGGTTCAATGACGACAGCGAGCCACCGGTTACGTGGGCGATGACCAGAGATTTCGTCGGCTATCCTCTGGTCTGGGCGACCAGCGACCCCGAACCGACGCTTCAGTATTTCGGCCCCGGCGGAGAGAATATACCTCCGCCTCCAGGCGCGAATACCGAGATGCTGTGGTTCCAGTTCCAGGCCCCGAGCAGCAGCGACGAGCCCGGGCATACCCGTTGTATAGTCGTCCCGCTGACAGTAAGACCGCATATGCCGTAGTGTTTCTCGAAGTAGCGAGAATAATAAAGCCCTCCCGTCTGGGAGGGCTTTTTCGTTTCACTTTATTCTGTCGGATAGATATAATCCCTATAGCGAATCCAAATGTGAGGTAAATCCAGTCGTTCGATTGGCCAATTCGGTTGTTAGTTAACCGATTCGGTGATTGTCGTAGCCATTCCAACTGATGCATTTATTAAACTCGACGCTACATCGACTAATCCCGGGACCTTATCGAATATTCAGTAGGGATGAATATGCTGATACGACCGCTTTATCGCTCGATTTAATAACAGAATCGATTAAATCCGATTTCGGAAATATAGAATTAGGGGCGCACATTTGCGCGCCCCTCGCGTCTTCTTCAGCCCCTAGACCCTAGCCCCTAGACCCTTTCTTCCCTTATTCTAACTTTTTTGCTTCCGCCATTCCGCGTTCGATGGCTACGATATTGTCCGGGATGAATTTCTTGTTGTGGATGACTTCCTTCATAGCCTCTTTCACGATGTCCTCATCGAGAAGCCGTGTTTTCTCGATTATCGCGCCGACAACGACCATATTTGCGAAACGCAGACTACCGAGTTCGTCGCCGATATCGGTGAACGGCAGGCCGACGGTTTCGACATCGTCGCGTTCGGGCTTACGGTCGATAAGCGATGTGTTGTAGAATATTATCCCGCCGGGCTGCACCGTCGGCTCGAATTTATCGAGGGACGGCTTATTCATTGCAATGAGAATATTCGGGAAATCCACAACCGGCGCGCCTATATCATTCTCGCTGATATGAACCTGACAGTTGGCGGTGCCGCCGCGCATTTCGGGGCCGTAGCTCGGTATCCAACTGACATTCCAGCCGTGGCGCATACCGGCTTCGGCAAGGGTCTGCCCGAGCAGCAAAACCCCCTGGCCACCGAATCCCGCAACCTTTATCTGCGGGTTGCGATATTGCTCGGGCACCTCGGACATCGATTTATCCCTGAACAGCTTTTCTTTCTTCAGACCAAGTATTTCCTCTATCCTGTCTCCGGTTAATTTTACTTTTTCAGGATGGTATCCCTCCCGCTCGTCGATAACGTCTTTTGTAACGCCAAGCGGGAAATAGGACATCATCCGGTCTGTTATCCATTTTTTAGCCTGAACAGGGGTCAATTTCCATCCGCTTGGGCAAGCGCTGAGAACCTCGACCAGCGAAAACCCTTTGCCGTCGATCTGGCATTTAATCGCTTTACGAACCGCTTTGCGGGTTTTGGCGATATTCTTCGCGTCCGTGAGCGCGCACCGTTCGAGATACGCGGGTGATTCCAACGTGGCCAGTAGTTCGACGACTTTAATAGGATACCCCTCGTTCTGGACACTGCGTCCGTATGGTGTAGTCATCGTCTTCTGACCGACAAGTGTGGTCGGTGCCATCTGACCGCCGGTCATTCCGTAAATCGCGTTGTTGACGAAAAACACGGTGATATTTTCTCCTCTATTCGCAGCTTGAAGGATATTATTCCCGCCGATTGCCGCGAGGTCGCCGTCCCCCTGATAGCTGATAACAATAGTATCCGGATTGGCTCGTTTCAGACCGGTGGCTACCGCAGGAGCGCGCCCGTGAGCCGCCTGGATGTTACCGGTGTCGAAATAATAATAAACGAACACCGAACATCCCACCGGGGAAATCATAATCGTCCTATCCGCCACGCCGAAATCGGAGATAGCCTCGGCGATAAGCTTATGCAGAACACCGTGCCCACATCCGGGACAATAATGAATGTTCTTTTTGTCCTCGCCGGGCTTCCGGTGATAGACCTCATATAACGCGTCCGGTTTTTTAAGGATATCTTTAGCCATCGATATCACCCCCTTCCGCGACTTTGGTTATCTGTTCGGCAAGCTCGTCCACAGTGGGCACATTGCCGCCCATTCTACCGTAAAAACTGATTTTTGCTTTACCCCGACAACCTACGAGGCGGACATCCTCGACCATCTGGCCGTTAGAGAGTTCGCAGACGAGGATGTTATCGACCCTATTCGCGATTTCCGCGACCTGTTTCTCCGGGAACGGGAACAGCGTAATAGGTCTTAAAAGTCCGACTTTAATCCCCTTCTCACGGCAGACATCGACAGCACTTTTAAGAACACGACTCACAATGCCGTAGCCGATAGTTGCTATCTCCGCATCGTCGAGACGGTATTCCTCGAACAGGACGTCCTCCGCTTTCATTCGGGCGTATTTGCGCTGCAATTTTCTGTTGTGCTCTTCCAATTCATCCTGGTCGAGGTAAATCGAGTTTATAATGTTGCCTTTGGTCTCAGCATCGCCGAGAAGCGCCCAGTCGGCTTTTGCTCTTTCGTCTATATCCATCGCTTCGGGAAACTCGACAGGCTCCATCATCTGACCAATAAAACCGTCGGTTAAAACGTAAACCGGATTGCGGTATTTGTCCGCCATTTCGAAAGCGTGTATTGTCAGGTCGCACATCTCCTGGCCACAGTTGGGTGCGAGAACCATACATCTGTAGTTGCCGTGTCCGCCGTTTTTCACGACCTGGAAATAGTCGGCCTGTTCGGGCGCGATATTTCCTAATCCGGGGCCACCGCGCATTATGACGATAATTACTACCGGCAATTCGCTGCCTGCAGAATAGCTCACGCCCTCCTGTTTCAGGCTTATACCCGGGCCACTGGACGCAGTCATAACGCGGACACCGGCTCCTGCGGCACCGTAGCACATTTGAATAGCGGCGACCTCGCTCTCCGCCTGAATAAAAGTCCTGCCCAGCGGCGGAAAATAATACGACGCTGCTTGAGCTATCTCGCTGGCGGGCGTAATCGGATAGCCAAAATAGCATTTCGCGCCGGCAAGAAGCGCGCCTTTGACAACGGCCTCGTTGCTTTTAATAAGTTCTTTAGCCATTATGCCGCCTCCCGTTCGTTTTTCTTGTAGACTATGATAGCATCCGGCTCCGGGCAAGTATAATAACATATACCGCAACCGGTGCAGCCGGTGCCTTTGTATTTCGCGGGATGATAACCCAGTTTATTCAGCACCTCGTTATCGATTTCGATACACCCCACGGGGCAGGCCTCGACACAAAGCTCGCACCCCTTGCAGTGGTCGACCTGAACAACTATTTTAGCCATTTAAGCCTCCAGAGTTTTATTGTGAAAATGATAACAATAAGATAATTATTATAGGAAATTAACGCGGCGATTGCAAGGTATTTTCAAATAAAAATTTCTGTTTTTTGGTCGAGTCCCAAATATCTATATTCTCGTCCCATTCCATTAGTTTAGAGTTACGTATGAGATAATGTTCATAGCGGAATCGGTCATAGAAACTGCCGGTTAATCCGGTGAAAACCGCGCTGTCACGGTTTTTGCTACGCCCGGTAGGTATGGGCAACATTATTCCGAACGCAAAAACAGTCCACCCGTCGGCGCGTGCCGACCCCGCGCCAGCGAGCGAAGGAAACTCACAGTGGAATCGTAGCCTCCTTAGTTTCTAGTTATTTAAACGACCAACCGATGAAGTCGTGGGCTATCATCGATGGGAAATTTGGTTATAATTTTTTGGAGAAGCTCTTTAATAATACTTGATTTATTTATGTAATACTATTTATACTATACTTAGTATATCTATAATTGCGAACATACCGAACAGATTATGAAATCTATACATAATTTCGTTCTCATCGTTTTTCTTATTTCGGTTTCCTTCGCCGATAACTACCCACGAAGTCACGCTCTCGGGGGAACCGGTGTCGTTATGCCGGAAATGGGGATGACCGTTCACGGCAATTCTGCTTGCCTATCGGCATTGAACGACCATATTTTTTATATTTCTTATTACCGACCTTATGCGGGAATAGGGGACCCGATGGGTCTCGGCTCGGTCGG
>QNEE01000032.1 GCA_003645085.1 bacterium
CCTTTATGGAATCCGCACTATATCCGTCTTTTCTGTTGTTTTTCGCCATAAAACACCTTCTAAATCAAATGTATTCTATTCACACGTTTTTCGCCGAAATCGTCGTTAATTTTCTTAATCAGTTCCTCCGACAACAAAGATAACTCGTTGCGCCAGGCGGAATCCATAACCCTCAGAAAAAGTATGCCTTTTTCGATAGCGACGGCTTCGGCGTGATTAGCCAATACCGTGCCCGCAATCTGCGGCCATTTTCCGAGGACCTCGGCTTCCTTAATTCCTTTTTCTAAACCTTTCCTCGAGAGAACTCGCCTGATAATCTCGGCTATGGGTTCCATTCTCTGGTTACGATGCAATTAACTCTCTCTCCTTATTTTACCAACTCCATCGAAGACAAATAGCGCTCCTTTTTTACCGGCTGGCGGTTCTATCGGTCTCGGCGAGGCCAGAAAAACCTGTCCGAAACGCGACGCTATCTCGATAAACCGCTTTGTGTTATCGGGGTCCAATTCGGCAAAGCAATCGTCCAGAAGCAGACAGATTTTGGTTTTGGTCCTGCAATATAATATATCCGAGGCGGCCAGAATCGTTGCAATGGATGCCGCTCTCGCCTGTCCCCAGCTCCCGAAGCGAGACATTTTTTCGTCGTTCTTTTTAAAATCGATATCGTCTCTATGTGGCCCGAGGGTCGTCTCGCCGCCGTCGAGGTCTCGTTTGCGTCGCGCCGCAAGCCGTTTCAAAAGGGCCTTAGAAATTTCTCCCGCACCCATATCCTCGATATCTATCGTGGATTTATAGATAATAGAAAGCTCCCCACCTTCTCCTGCCGTCATCTCCCTATATATACCAGCGCTTTTTTCAGAGAGCATATTCACGAACCTGTTGCGGATTTCCATAATAGTGCCGGCTTCCGGCGTAATCGATTCGTCCATAGCTTCTATCAAAACGTGCCCTCCGGCTATCGAGCCGTTTCTTACCCCTTTTAGCGCGGCGTTTCGTTCGGCCAACAACTTCTTATAGCGCCTCAACGATTCGGTGTAGGTTCTATCCATCTGGCAAAGAATGGAGTCCATCATTCTTCGGCGGACAATAGGCGAACCTTTTATTAGGTCGATTTCCGGCGGGCCTACTGCGGTCATCGGGAAAACGCCCAGCAATCGAGAAAGCTTTGGCAAACGCTTCTCTGCTATAACAACTTCCTTTTTGCCGCTACGATTTATTTTAACGCTAACGTCCTGTTTACGATTTACACCCTTACCGTGAACAAAAGCGTATTGTTCACCCTCCGTTATTATGTCTTTATTGCGTTCCGACCAGGGCGAACCTCCAAGACCGATATGAGAAACCGCCTCCAGTAAGCTCGTTTTACCCACTCCATTTGGGCCGATTATCCTATTAAAATCTGGTTCAAAATCTAGTTTTATCTCGCTATATGCACGAAAGTTAAGAATATGTAACCAGAGTATCACCCCTCCTCCTCCGGTAATCTCAGCGGCATAAGAATCGAGAAATATTCCTCTCCTTCCATCTGAGGCAACGGGACAATAAGGACGGCGGAGAGTGAGTTTTTCATAAGAATCTTTATCTCATCGGACTCTATATGACGGAGCACCTCGAGAAGGTAACTCGAGTTAAATCCTATAGTTATTGGGTCGCCCGAGTATTCCACCGGTATTTCTTCATAGGCTTCGCCTCCGATATCGTAATCTGAACTCGAAAGTTCTGCTTTATTCTCTGAAATAGCAAACCTTAGTAAATGAGTTAGTGGGTTGGACAGAACCGCTGCCCTTCTCGTTGCCGAAACGAGTATATTCCGACTCGAGATAAGCGTCTTTGTATTATCTTTTGGTATCACCTGTTCATAATCGGGAAACTTCTCTTTTATAAGTCTGCTCGTTAATACATATTTTCCGACACAGAAACGGACATTCCCCTCCCCGACTATTATATCTAACAATTCTTCTTCGGTATCGAGCATCTTGTTAAGGTGTGTTATTGTCCTTACCGGTATAAGCACTTCATAATCTTCAATGTTAGGTGCTTCAGTTTTTTTCTTTAGAAGAGTCAACCTGTGGCCGTCTGTTGCCACCGTGGTTATCTCCTTCTCTTTCGTTTTTAACAGCAACCCGGATAACGCCACTCTATGTGTATCGACAGAGATAGCAAAAGAAGTCAAGGCTAACATGCGACGAAATTCTTTTACAGGAATGGCAAACCTTATTTCTTCCTTTTTCATCATATTCTCATAAGGATAGTCCTCCTTGGCCACACCACTTACAAAGAATTTTCCTGCTCCTTGAACAATCGAAAGCCTTTCCTCTTCACGCTTTACCACTACTTCTCCTTCAGCGAGTTCCCTTAAAAGCTCGAAAACCCTTTTCGCAGGGACAGCGAACGCTCCCTCTTTCCTTATTTTCGCCGTTAACTTACCTTCCATCGTTACATCGAGGTCCGTCCCAATAACCTTAATAGATTCTCCCTCTACGATAATTAAAACATTGGATAAAACCGGATGAGTCGAACGCCCGGGTATTACCGATTGGACATTTCCAAGAACCTCGAAAAGCTCATTTTTTTTACAGGTGAAATCCATTATTCCTCCTTATCATTTATACGGAATACTCTACGTGTTTTTCTAATTTAAGATATCGTATTAAAAAAAGCAAGCCAAAATAGCTTCGCTTTTACCTAATAATTAAAAGAAATAAAGCTGTTTAATTCGGTTGTTATAATTTTCAAATCTTTAGATAATAATACAGAGGATAGTAATAGTAATTCTGTTAATAATGTTTGTAAAATCGTAACGCTTTTATTTTCAATATAGTGCGAAGAAATTTTGTTAACGAGTCAATGGGATAAAGATGTTAGTAGAAGAAAGAATTTAGCAGAACAAAAAGATGTGTGGAAAAGGGAAAAGATATCGGCAAAGTAAAAAACAACAAATCCACAACTTATAGTAAGATTATAACCAAAGCAGGCACTTATTGTAGTTCGGCGCGGATAGCAGCGATTTTCGCGGCGAGTTCGGCGTCTTTTTTTATGCGCGCTTGTATAGAGTTGATAGCGTGGACAACCGTGGAGTGGTCACGGCCGCCAAAGTAAAGGCCAATCGTTTTAAGAGAATTGTTGGTGAGCTCTCGACAGAGATACATAGCGACTTGCCTGGCTAATGCCAGCGGTTGTGTTCGGCGGTTATTTTGTAAAGCAGGCTCTGGAACATTGAAAACCTCTGCGACCTCGCGGCATATATTTGAAGGTCCTATACGGCGAGTTTCTCGTTCATTATGATAATGAGCTAAGACCTCTCTCGCCATATTGACGTCGATTTCATTGCCGGAGATGGAGGCATAGGCTAGAAGCCGAATAAGTGTTCCTTCAAGCTCGCGGACGTTCGATGTAACATTTTCGGCGATATAGACAAGAGTATCTTCCGGCAGAACCAGGCCGTCGAACTCTGCTTTCCGCCGGAGAATAGCTATCCTACCCTCGAGGTCCGGCGGACGGATATCGACTACTAATCCCCATTTTAGGCGGGAAAGAAGCCTCTCTTCGAGACCGATAATGTTAGCAGGAGCAACATCGGAGGTCAGGACTATCTGTCGATTTTTCTGGTGTAAAGAATTAAAAATATGAAAAAACTCACTCTGGATAGACTCTTTCCCCGTGAAGAATTGAACATCGTCTATAAGCAGAACGTCGACGTTTCTATAAACACGATTGAATTCGGCGGTCGTTTTCGAGATAAGGCTTCCGATAAACTCATTGGTGAACCGTTCGCTGGTAACGTATATTATCTTCGCGCGCGGGTTTTCTTCTTTAATGAAGTGGCCTATAGCCTGAACGAGGTGTGTCTTGCCGAGTCCGGTTCCGCCGTAGATATATAGCGGGGAATACTTATTTTTCCCGGGAGCCTCGGATACAGCAAGAGCGGCGGCGTGAGCAAAACGATTGAAATCCCCGACGACGAACGTGTCGAACTTATACTTCGGGTTCAGGTGACGGTCTTCCGACGCAGTATCCGAGTCGTATTTTCTATATTTTGTAATGTCGGGGACGGAATAGCTATACGAGCCGTCCGCCTGAGGGACCGCGAATGTCAGTGTCACATCTTGTTCGATTACAGAGCGCATAGCATCGTAAATCATTTCGAGATGGTGTTGCTCCAGCCAGTCTGCAGTAAATTGGTCTTTGATATGGACGACGAGGTTTTCCCCCTCGGCGGGAAGGCCTTTGGTGTCCGCGAACCAGGTGGCGAAACTCTGGCGATTTATCTTCGACCGTATCTTGTTTAAACAATCTTCCCAGAGCTTTTCGTTATTAGCGGCCATTTCAATTGCGGATGGTTAACAATGCACAATACCCTTGTTACCAACAAATAGTGTTGGTAATTAAAAGATTGGTTTATTGTATTATTGGCGATTAACCGCGCGTAGAGATGAAGTTATCAACAATGTTGATAACTGATATTTGCCGTGCGAAAAAGTTGTCTGTCGGGAAGGCGTCAGTCTTTCCCGAGAGAAGCTTGGTTTGCAATCTCCGGCAAGTTGGCTTTTGGCGCGGATTTGTCGCGTTTTCAATTACTACCTGTGTGGAGCTAAAACCGGTTTCCACCTTCTGGAATGAAAAATAAAGAGACGTTTAGGTTGTGTCAAGAGACAAATTGAACAAAACCTACCTTTTTCACAATTCTATGAATAGCAACAGAAAAAGGGTATGAACCTAATGTTAATAATTTATGAAGTTCTTCCAGTAACCACGTTGATATATAATGTATTGGCGGAAAAATACGTCGGGAACAGAAATATTATTTGACTATATTATAAACGGCGTTTATACTCCAAGTTTCCAGCAAAAATTATGGAAGAAATCCGCCTACCAATAATACCTATACGCGACCTCGTCGGTTTCCCTCATATGATATTTCCCATCCTTGTAGGGCGACCGAGGAGTCTAGCCGCCGTCCAGGAGGCTATGGTTTCGTCGCGGAGACTGTTGCTTATCGCGCAGAAGGACCCATCTATAGATGAAGTGCGTGCGGTGGATATGTATCGTGTCGGGACTATTGTGAAAATCCTGCAGATTCTCCGTTTACCCGAAGGGTCGATGAAGCTCCTTGTAGAGGGAGAAAATCGTGCCGGTGTCCGGAGGTTTTTTTATGGGCGGGATTATACAGAGGCTATATGTGAGGTTCGGCCGGAGGGAGAGGAATCGGTAACACCGCGTCTGGAGGCGCTCGCCCGCAAGGCTATGGACAGATTCGCCGTATTCGCGCGTATGGAAGAATCTATTCCGGAGGAGGTAGTTACCTCTATACAGGCGTATCAGGATGACCCTGAACGATTAGGCGATATGATAGCGGCTCATCTTACGTTGAAATTGCCTGCGAAACAGAAATTATTAGAGGCGGAATCGGTCGCCGACAGGTTCGGTCAGATACTATCGCATCTTGCCAGAGAAATAGAGATACTGCGTCTCGAGGAGGATATCGACCGCAGGGTCAAAGACCAGATAACCGATTCACAGCGCGAGTATTATCTGCGCGAGCAGATGGAGGTTATTCGCAAAGAGCTGGGACAGAAAGGTTCTTATGCCGAGATAGAGAGGCTGAAGAACCGTGCAAAAGAAGTGAAACTTCCCAAAGCGGGTCGAACAAAAGTAGAAGAAGAAATCGAGAAATTGGAGCGCACTCATCCATCGAGCCCCGAATGTGCGGTAATACGTAATTATATCGACTGGCTGTTGAATCTCCCGTGGGGGATAACGACCAGAGACAACACCGATATCGACCGAGCGCGAAGCATTCTCGATGAGGACCATTACGGACTGGATAAAATTAAAGAGCGGATAACCGAGCATATCGCAGTGTTGGCTCTATCGAAAACCGTTCGCGGGCCTATATTATGTTTGGTCGGTCCGCCGGGAGTTGGAAAGACCTCTCTCGGGAAGAGTATAGCTCGCGCACTAAAAAGGGCCTTTGTCCGTGTATCGCTGGGCGGTATCCGCGACGAGGCGGAGATACGTGGCCATCGGCGGACATATATCGGCGCGTTACCGGGGAGAATAATACAACAAATGAAACGTGCGGGCAGTATAAACCCTGTTTTTCTGCTGGACGAGATAGATAAACTTGGAGCAGATTTTAGAGGAGACCCGGCCGCGGCGCTTCTAGAGTGCCTCGACCCGGAACAGAACACACATTTTGTGGACAACTACCTCGAATTGGAGTTCGACCTTTCGAAAGTCCTGTTTATTACTACCGCGAACACCACAGCGGGAATTCCGCCGGCGCTTGCCGATAGAATGGAAATACTGCGGCTTCCCGGATATCTATTAACCGAGAAAGTGGCGATAGCTAAAGGGTTCCTGATACCCAAGCAACTCGAGCAAGCGGGTCTCTCGAAGGTTAATGTCAGAATAAGCCGGGACGCTTTAGAATCTTTGATAAGGTGTTGGACGCAGGAGGCCGGTGTGAGAGAACTTGAGCGCAGGCTCGGGAAAATAATGCGTATTATTGCTTCGCGCGTGGTTAAGCGGAAGAACCTACCCGAAAGAGTAGATATTTCGGAGAAGGACCTCGAACGTTATCTGGGCGTTGCTCCTTATCGCGAGTCGTCGATTCCCAAAAAGCTTCAACCGGGTGAAGCTTTAGGGTTGGCCTGGACAGCCGCCGGCGGAGAGATATTACGTATAGAAACGGCGATAACCGACGGCAAAGAGGAGTTGGTGTTAACCGGCCGTTTAGGCGAGGTAATGCAGGAATCGGCGCGCGCGGCTCTTACTTATGTTCGCTCGAGATTGGTTGATTTCGGAATAAAACAAAAGGAAATTCCGACCGGCACCGTGCATATCCATGTTCCAGAGGGGGCGACGCCTAAGGACGGTCCGTCGGCGGGAATAGCTATAGCTTCCGGACTCGCCTCGTTATATACAAAAAAAGCGCTACCGGACGGTATCGCTATGACCGGCGAGATTTCACTTTCGGGTCACATACTCCCTGTTGGCGGGTTAACGGAGAAGCTCCTTGCGGCGAAACGTTACGGTTTAACCAGAGTTATAATCCCCGAGGAAAACGTGCCGGAACTCAAAGAGATACCCGAGGATGTCAGAACCGGCCTCGATATCAGGCCAGTCGGGCATATGGACAATGTTCTTAAGCTAATCGGAATAAAGTCTTGACATAACAGGTTGCGTAGAATACATTATTTTAGTCTTCGCATCCGCCGCATTCGCTAAAATCTAATCCGCCGCATAACCACCGGTTTTAACCGCGAAAGATGGAGTATGAGTATGAAAGGCGTAATTTTAGCGGGCGGCCTCGGAACCCGTCTTCAACCTCTGACTAAGATAACCAACAAACACCTCCTTCCGGTCTATAGTGCTCCGATGATATATTACCCTATCCGCGCTCTTGTAGAGGCGGGTATCGAGGATATTATGATTGTCTGCGGGGGCAATCACGCCGGGGAGTTTTTGCGGCTTCTGGGTAACGGTGCGGAGTTCGGGCTTAAACATCTCAATTACACTTACCAGCAGAACGAGGGTGGAATAGCCGAGGCGTTGGGTCTGTGTGAACATTTCGTCGACCAGGATAAAGTGGTCGTGTTTCTAGGAGATAATATTATCGAATCGAGTATCGCAGAAGCGGTAAAGGAATTCGAACAACAGGCGTCGGGAGCACGGATATTGCTGAAAGAGGTTGCCGACCCCCGCGATTATGGTGTAGTCCGTTTCGGGAATAGTGGAGAGATAATAGAGATTATCGAGAAACCGGAAGCCCCCCCGTCAAATTACGCCGTCGTTGGAATATATATGTATGATAATACCGTATTCGACATTATCGACACTCTAGTTCCGTCCGGCAGGGGTGAACTCGAAATTACCGATGTTAATAATGCATACCTTAAGCGCGGCGACCTTCGCTACACAGTTCTCAACGGTTGGTGGGCGGACGCCGGCGGTTCGATAGATGCTTATTACGAGACGATAGTAAGGGTCGCCGAGAGGGAGCGTGGCGGGAATCCTGCATAATATCTAAAAGTCCTGCGGACCCTTATCTTGAAGGTCTGATATCAACCTATCTTTTACCCGGTCGTAGTTTGGGCGGGCAGTGAAACTGGCGGTGGTTCTCGGTTTGCTTCCGGGAATTTCCTCCTCGAGGTAATAATTTCGCGTTCCCGCGACTATTTTGGATTTGAGCCAGTATTTAAAGTATATCTGGTTATCGTAATACACCCAGAATTCCCACAGCCAATCCTCGGCGGTGCGCTGTTTCTTATTCTCGAAAGCGAGAGCGACGTAACCGTCAGCCTGGAATTCGTCTATAGGTTCTTCTTTGACTTTCGCCGTTATGAATTTGCCATAATAGGTCTTTGAACACCCGACACACAAGGTAAGAGCAATCATAGTAATGACAAATAGCGTAAAACTTTTCATTTTGATATTCCCTCTTATTTTTTAAATTTAGATTTTTCTCTTGAAATCATTTTTAAAAACGTTATATTGTTTCTGCAGGGGCAATAATAAGATCTCTTACAATTGTACAATGAAGGTTGCCCCCGGGCGGTTGAGTTAACGCGATGACCCTTCGGGCGAGCGGACACAAAAGACCGACGGCGGCTATAAACCCTCTAATCTCCCTTGATGGGAGATCTTGTGCAATTGCTCCTGATTGCCGGCCCTCGGGGTCGGCTTTTTTTATACTTAGTCTTTGGTTTTTTCCTCGGCGGTTTCTTTTGGGATAATACCAATAGCGGCCTTTACCTTTTCGGCGATTTCGGCATTGATATCTGGATTATCTATAAGGAATTGGCGAGCGTTTTCGCGGCCCTGGCCGAGTTTCAGGTCGCCGTAGGTATACCAGATTCCCTTCTTATCCACTATCCCGTTATCCACCCCGAGGTCCAGGAGTTCGTTCTCCTGCGAGATGCCTTTGCCGTAAATAATATCGAATTCGACTTTTTTAAATGGCGGAGCGAGTTTATTCTTGACGACCTGGACGTAAGTTTTGTTGCCGATAGACTCGTCTTTCAGTTTTATAGCGGCTCCGCGACGGATATTAATTCGGACGCTGGCGTAGAATTTTAAAGCCATCCCTCCGGAGGTCGTTTCGGGATTGCCAAACATCACCCCGATTTTCATACGGGTCTGGTTGACGAATACTACGGCGGTTTTAGAGCGGTTAATCGCTCCTGTGAGTTTGCGGAGGGCCTGGCTCATCAGTCTGGCCTGAGCGCCGACCTGCCTGTCCCCCATATCTCCTTCTATTTCTGCTCGTGGGACGAGCGCCGCGACCGAGTCGACGACTACCACATCGATAGCGCCGCTTCTAACTAACGTCTCGCAGATTTCGAGGGCTTGCTCGCCGTTATCGGGCTGGGCGACCCACAAGTCGTCTGTGTTGACTCCGAGCGCTTCGGCATAAATCGGGTCCATAGCATGTTCGGCGTCGATAAACGCGGCCAGGCCGCCCGTTTTTTGGGCTTCGGCGATTATATGAAGGGCGAGTGTCGTTTTACCCGAGGCCTCGGGGCCAAATATTTCGCTCACTCGGCCACGGGGTATGCCACCGATTCCCAAAGCGGAGTCCAAGGCAATCGAACCGGTGCTTATCGCCGGCACTTTTTTAGCCTCGCCGCTGTCGCCGAGCCGCATAATAGCGCCGTCCCCAAAAGCCTTGTGAATTTGCTCGACTGCCAGGGAAAGCGCTTTGTTCTTTTCTTTTTGTGGTTCCGCCACTATTCCTCCTGTTTGGTTGTTCGGTTTCGGGTATAATCTCGGAAAAACATTCGATTAACTAGTGGAAATATAACAAAAGATATCGCTAAACAAAAGGGAAATATTAGTATATACTATTTGAGTTCGAATTCAGCTAGGGGGGTATAGATGCTCCCGCCGGGCGAAAGCTCGCTTTTCATAAGGATTACGCGTTTTACAACGAAGTTCGTTTCCGGTAATTCGATTTCATCGATTAATCGCAACAGTTTATCTGTGCCTTTTGGGTTGCGCACTCTACCTATTGTGAGGTGGGGTGAGAATTTGCGTTTTTCGCGTTTGAAGCCAATCGACAAAAGCGACTTATCGACAGATTCCGCAAGAGATTTCAAAGCCTCGGTTTCGCCGACATTGCCAACCCATATTACTCGAGGGGTTCTACCGCCGAATTTACCTACTTTACCGAGTGAAAGGGATATCGCGTTGTAGTCTCCGACCGTTTTTTCCAATATCTCGGATATTTTCGGGACTATTTTTTCCGGAATATCGCCCAGGAATTTAAGCGTTATATGTATATTCTCTGGCTTAACCCACGAACATTTTACTCCACAATCCTTTAGTTGTCGGGTAACGTTCCGGTCGATAGTTTCGCGTATGTTTTTCGGAATCTCGAGACAGATGAATGAGCGGATTTTGTTTTCTTTTTCCCTTGACATCAATATTCACTTTCAGTGCTACCGTCGGCCCAGGGGTAGTTGTCGTGTTTTCCGGTTAAGTGTAAGTAGAGTAAATTAAGAGCGGCCTGTGAGGTGCGATATCGGTGGTCTTCACGGCCGCCGATAAAGCGGTTTTTCCTTACAATGGTCTTTTCGGGAGTATGCAGGGCGTAGTATACGAGACCGACGGGTTTCTTCTCGGTTCCGCCTGAAGGTCCGGCTATTCCCGTTGTGGAAAGAGCGTATTTTGCGCCGAATATTTTTGCGGCACCGTCGGCCATCTGCGCGGCGACAATCGGGGAAACGGCGCCGTAAAGTTCGATATCTTCCGGATTTACACCGAGGACGTCGCTTTTTGCTTTATTAGAGTAACTTATCACACCGCCGAGGAACCAGCTGCTCGCGCCGGGGATATCGACAAGTCGTGAGGCCAGAAGGCCGCCCGTGCAGCTTTCCGCCACAGTAACAGCTTCGTTGCGCTTTTTTAGAGATTCGCCGACTACGGCGGCCAAGTTTTTTTCCTCGCGCGAAAAGCACCAGGGTTTCGTAACTGCTTCGATTATATCGGTAACCGAATCGTAGCCGGTTTTATCCGCGCTAACGGAAATACGAACCTCGACCCCAAGATTAGATGGGTAAAAAGCGAGCCCCTCGGTTCCGATATTGCCGAGTGCGTCGAATATCTTTTGCGATAGCGCGCTTTCCGGAATTCCGGTCGTATAAAAGGTTTCGACTCGGTTTTTAGGCGTTCCGGGAAGCTGTTTCAGAATTGGTGTTAGTTGTTTCTCGAAAATATCTTTTAGTTCTGAAGGAACCCCCGGAAGAGCTATTAGGTGTCTTCTACCGTCGAGCTTAAGATAAAGACCGGGAGCGACACCTACCGTATTTTCGAGAGTATTTGCGCCCTCGGGAATAAGGGCTTCGCGAGCGGAGGTTCGCGGCGGATACATTCCTCGTGCGGCGAATTTCGCCTCGATATCTTCGAGAACGCGAACATCGGTCTCGAGTTTTACACCGGCGTAATGGGCTATTGCGTCGCGGGTTTTATCGTCGTCGGTCGGGCCGAGCCCCCCCGTTGTGATAACTATTTCGGCTATAGAAAATGCCCTATGAAAAGCTTCCTCGATACGATTGACCTCATCGGGCACGGTGATATTTTCGATAACGCGAATTTCCAGAATGTTTAACCGTGAACAAAGCCAGGTCGAGTTAGTATCGACCGTTCGGCCTGTGAGCAGTTCGTCGCCTATCGATATTATTACACAATCCAATTTTCACCCCTGTTGAAAGATAATACTTACGAGATGAGTTAAAACAAAGGCATAAACCCCGGCGACGATGTCATCGAGCATAACGCCCCAGCCGCCGCGAAACCGCTTCTCGATTGTTTTAGCAGGAGGCAGTTTTAATATATCGAAACCTCTGAAGGCTACGAAAGCGATTATCCACAGCCAAATATTTTTAGGAACGAATAACAGCGCAACCATGCTTCCGGCGACCTCGTCGATTACGATTTTCGATGGGTCTTTGCCCCAATAATTTTCCGCTTTGCCGGAAATCGGAATCCCTGCGACCGTTATAATAGCGAGAATAGCCAGGTAGATTACAGAGTCGTTAGGGACAAACCAGATAAGAATAAATACGCAAGCGGAGGAGACTGTCCCCGGCGCCAACGGCGAGAAGCCGACCCCGAAAAAGCTCGACAAAAGTTTCCAGCCAAAACCTCCCTGTTTCGGTGGAGGAGAGTCGGAAGGTTTCTTGATTTTTATCATTGGAAAAACCGCGTTTATTTACCCACAAAAGCGTAAATTGAAACTCTTATCTTTTCTCATGTGATTACCCGAACTGCAATGCCCGTTCGAACTCCGCCGGACTGGTAGCGTTGGCCAGTGCGTCGTCGTAGCTAATCAGGTCTGCCTTATAGAGCTTCATCACCGCCTGGTCGAATGTCAGCATACCGTATTCGCTTGCGCCCTGGGAGATATAATACGGGATGTCCTCGCGTTTTTCTCTATCGAGAATACACGCGCGAATAGTCGGGGTATTTACCAGAACCTCGGCGGCGAGGACGCGCCCGGCGTTGTCTTTCCGCCGGATTAACCTTTGAGAAATAACTCCTCGGAGATTTGCCGCAAGCTGGGCCTGCACCTGGGCCTGCTGATGCTCCGGGAAGAAACTTACCAGCGAATTAATCGTTTCTTTCGTATTGACTGTGTGGAAAGTCGATAGGACGAGGTGCCCGGTTTCGGCGGCGCGAATCGCTGTGGCCACCGCGTCGGTGTCGCGAAGCTCCCCGATAAGGATTACGTCCGGGTCCTCGCGCATAGCCGCGCGCATAGCCGCGGTAAAAGTCGGGGAGTCCACGCCAACCTCGCGCTGGTTGATAACGCTTTTTATATCGTTATGGATAAACTCTACGGGGTCCTCGATAGTGATAATATGGGTTCGTTTGTTTTTGTTGATATGGTCTATCATAGCGGCGAGCGTGGTAGATTTGCCACTTCCGGTAACTCCGGTAACCAGTGTCAATCCCCGGTGTTCGAGTGCGAACTTTTTAGCGACCGGAGGAATACCCAGGCTTTCGATATCGGGGACTTCGATAGGGATATAGCGCATCGCGATAGAGAAATACCCTCTGGATTTGAAAATATTTACTCTGAAGCGGGCCTTGTCGCCGATGGAATAGGTTGTGTCTATTTCCGTGAACGAGTCGAAATAGCGCCCTTTCGATTCGTTGAGGAAGTTGAAAGCGAGTGTGCTCGTGTCCTGAGGTCTGAGTGCGGAGGACTTAGTAACAATAAGGTCTCCAAATATGCGAACCACCGGCGGGCTACCGACCTTAAAATGGATATCGCTGGCGCCTTTTTTTATTACCGATAATAAAAATTCGTTCAGGTTCATAGTATCCTCCTAAATATAAATCAAAAACAAGGTATTGACAAAGCGTAAAATTAAATTACTTCATCAATACGGGAATCGCCGGAGCGCTTGATAAATGCTCTAATTCTAAGGTCAGCGTTTCCCGTTTCTTGTTTTGGCTCCGTTTAGAAATTTAACGCTCCAATTTAATTAAATAAAGTTATTGGTAAAGTTTTTAAATTAACTTTCCAATTGCTTTTTCAATTCGTCGAGAGTTTCAAGGTTGTCAATAAGCACCTCGCGTGCCTTGCTCCCCTGGAACGGCCCGACAATACCTGCTTGCTCGAGTTGGTCGATAATACAGCCTGCGCGGGTATATCCAACGCGAAGTTTCCGCTGGAGAAAACTGGTCGAACCCTGTTGATACATTACGACTATCTTTGCTGCCTCCCAGAAAAGCTCGTCCCGTTCGCCTTCGGCGGCCAATATCGCTTCGGCCTCCTCGAAATCGAGCATATCCTCCGGGAACGGATTCGGGAAATTGCGCAGATGCCGCACAATCCGCTCGGTTTCCTCCGTCGTAATAAGGCTACCGTGGATACGAATCGGCTCTGCGTAACCGCTCGGTAGATATAACATATCCCCGAGGCCAAGCAATCTCTCTGCCCCGCCCATATCCAGAATAGTCCGGCTATCGACTTTGCTTCTGACCTTGAAGGCTATTCTGCTGGGGAAGTTTGCTTTAATAAGGCCGGTGATAACATCCACGCTCGGTCTTTGCGTGGCGATAACGAGATGGATACCGACTGCGCGAGCCATCTGCGCGAGGCGGGCAATCGGTTCCTCTATTTCGGACGAAACAAGCACCATAAGGTCCGCCAGTTCGTCGATAAGGACAATGACATATGGGAGTTTCTCCAGACCCTCGTCGGGGCCTTTTGTTTTAACATAGGCATTATAGTCTGCAATCGACCGGACACCTGCGTCGCTGAGCCTTTTGTATCGGTCATCCATTTCCTCGACAGCCCAGTTCAAAGCGAGGGCGGCGTCTTTCGGCTCGACAACAATAGGCGCGGTAAGATGCGGGATTCCCTCGTAGACAGACAGTTCGAGCCGTTTCGGGTCTATCATTATAAGGCGCAGGTCTTCCGGGCTCAGGTTCAGCAAACTGGTGATAATCGAATTTATACAGACGGATTTGCCGCTACCGGTGGCGCCGGCAATAAGCAGATGCGGCATTCTTGTGAGGTCCGCGATAGCGGGTGTGCCGTCGACTCGTTTACCGAGAGCGAGCGGAAGTGCGTATTTCGAATTCTTAAACTCTTCGCTATCGAGTATCGATTTTAGGCGAACGGTCTGGATTATTTCATTAGGGACCTCGATACCGACTGCGCCCTTGCCGGGAATAGGTGCGACAATACGGATATCCTTAGCTTTGAGCGCGAGCGCGATATCGTCGGCGAGGTTAGATATCCGGCTAACCTTGACACCGACCGCCGGTTCCAGCTCGTAACGGGTTATAACTGGGCCGGGGCAGATTACCTTTATCTCGCCCTCGACATTAAAACTCTTCAGGGTTTCCAGAAGCTTTCGTGCTTGTTGTTGAAGCGCGGCGTCGGTAGTCTGGACATCTTCTACTTCGGGTTCTATTAATAAACTCGAGGGCGGCGGTTCATAGTGATATGGCCCTCTGGTTTTTTTAGGCGGTTCGATTTCTTGTTCCGTTGGTTTTTCAGGGGTCGCCGGTTTTTTAGGAACGATGGTTTGCGCCGAGTCGGGCGGAATCGGTTCCGGTAGCGGTGGTTCACGGTCGATTGTCAGCGGCTTTTCGGGTTCGATTTCCTCGGCAGGCAAATCTCGCACGAGCTTTTTAGGGTCGATAGTCTCGGCAGGTGGTGGAGGTGTCAGCGTGGGTGGGGTTTCGGTAGCGCCGGACCGATTTTGGGATTTAATAATATCCTCCCGCCGGATAGGCGGCGGGATAAACTCCATCCGTGAAGCGCCACCCTTCGGTTTGGATGTGGTCGTTATCGGCTGTTCGGCTTCTTCAACCGGCTCCAATTCCTCTCGAGTTTCGGCACTATCCCCCGGGATTATACTGCCGGTAATACCTGTGAAAGCAGGTTTTTGTCGGCTTCGTTGTTCATAGTCGGCGAGGACATCCTCGCGGGAGGTTGTTTCCCGTGCCTCGCGACGTTTTTTTCTGCCGGAAAGCCAGATTATCGACCGCGATATGCCCTGACGCGCTGCCGATAGTGAATTCATAATATCGAGGCGAGTTGCGGCGGCAATAAAGAGCAGGAAGATGAATATATTTACGAAGTATGCGCCTATATTACCGAAAAGGGATTTAAGGCCGGATGCAAGAACCGCGCCGTATTTCCCTGTAATCGACATAGAAAGGGACCCGCCGGGTAGAGCCAAAAGCGAGGCTATTATTGCGTGACCGGTTATAACTTCGCCGACGGCAACCACGACCTTCCGGTGCCCGGCGGAGATAAGTCGCGCAAATCCGAGAATCAGCAATATCAAAGAAATAGAGATAGCCAGATAACCGAACTCCGAATTCAAATATTCGGATATAACCGCTCCGCTTGCTCCGCCCAGATTCCCAAAAGGACGGGGTGGCGAGAAAAGGTCGGTGAATCTCGGACGAGAATCGCCCGGATAGTCGTCAGGCACGTGCGAGATAACCGACACTCCGGTCCAGGCGGCGAGTATGATAAGCAGAAAGCCGGCGATTATCCGGCGAATATCTGTCGCTGTGAAGTTCACCTTATTCTTTGAGCCCTTTTTCGGCATTTCGATTATATCGTATTAGGTAGCCTATATCCGCACATTAGAAAAGGCGCATAATGTTGCATTCGACAAATCTAACTTTATAAAATAATAGTTAAATAACTATAAGTCAACACATAAACCGCGAAGGACATTCCCTAAAAATCGAACGTTGGAGATTGTAAAGAAATTGTCTTATCGCGCGTTAAGCCGGTTACCCCTTAAATCCAGGGAATTTCGGGTAGGTTTTGGACAACTTGCGGATTTTTTTCGCAAGGTCGGTATAACGTTTGTCATCGGCAGCACGGCGAACAGCGATACCGAGAGCCTTTGGCTGACCGATAAGAACGCATAACTTTTTCGCTCTCGTAACCGCAGTATATAAAAGATGCCTCCTTAAGAGCATATAGTGCTCGGTATAGAGCGGCATAACCACGCACGGCATTTCGCTTCCCTGCGATTTATGGACACTAACCGCATAGGCTATAGTCAGTTCGCCTGCATCTTCTGGGGAATAGGCTATCGGAAATCCGAAATCGACTACCATCCTTTTTTCTTCCGGATTGATTTCGGTTATAATACCGATGTCCCCGTTAAACACGTTAATATCATAGTTATTGCGCGTTTGCATAACCTTATCGCCGGGTCGGAAATCGAAAGGCTCTATTTTTTCGCCGGGATTAAGTTTTCGCTGGAGCGCCTCGTTGAGCGCGTTAGCACCGCAAATGCCGCGATACATAGGGACGATAACCTGTATATCCTTTTTCGGGTCGAAATTGTAGTGTTCGGGTAGGCGATGCGAAACGAGGTCTACTATGGTTTCCAAGCCGTTTTCCGGGTTTTCTTTTCTCAAGAAGAAAAAGTCTGCTTTCGGCTCGTTTTTAAGAATCGGCATCCGGCCGTGGAGAATATTATGAGCCTCCCTTACGATACGGCTTCGCGCGGCCTGACGGTGTATCTGCGTGAGTCTAACTACCGGGATAGCCCCGCTGTTTATAATGTCGTGTAGAACCTGTCCCGGGCCAACGCTCGGCAGTTGGTCGGCATCGCCGACCAGCAACAAACGCGTTCCCGGGCGGACCGCGGACAGAAGCGCCGAAAAAAGTGCTATATCGACCATACTCATCTCATCGACCACGATAAATCGTGCGCGAAGCGGATTCGTCGCGCGCCGCGTAAAACCGTTCTGAGGCGAGTATTCGAGAAGCCGATGGACGGTGCACGCCGGAAGGCCTGTAGCTTCGGACAACCTGTTTGCGGCTCTACCGGTAGGGGCGCACAAAGCCACGCTAATATCGAAATCTCGGGCGATTTGAGCCGCAGCTCTGACTATCGTTGTTTTACCGGTTCCGGGGCCGCCGGTAAGCGCTAACACAGGTTTATCGCAGAGGATTTTGAAAACCGCAGCGGATTGCTCCGACGTAAATTCTATTTTCATCCTTTTTTGTTGCTCGGCGATTTTTTTTATGACGATTTCCTTTTTCAGTGGAGAACCTCGCGAAGTGAGGATTGCGTTAATTCGTTCCGCTACATTTACTTCGGCTGCGAAAAACCTCGTATTATAGACCCCGCTGTCGTCGACCTGTAGGACGTTGGAATCGCATAGACTTTGCAGGGCGAGGGCGGTATTTTCTCTCGAAACACCCAACAAGTCCACTGCCCTGTCAAGTAATTCTTCCTGCGGCAAAAAGCAGTGGCCCTCGTCGTTCGCTCTATCCAAAGCATAAAGGATACCGGCTTTAATGCGGGATTCGGAATCCGCCGGGATTTTCATTTTTCTGGCGATTTTATCGGCGATAATAAAACCGAACCCGCCGATTTCTTTTGCGAGACGATACGGGTCTCTCTGGAGTATATCTAATGCGGCGTCGCCGTAACTTAAAAATATCTTACGTATTCGGGCGGGGCCGATGCCGAAATCCATTAGCCTGGTGGATAGTTCTCTCAAAATGCGCTTTTCGCGGTCTTCGCCGGCAACAGCAGCGATAATATCTTTAGACCGTTTCGGGCCGATACCGGGAACCTCGCGCAATCGGTCCGGGTGCTCGCGGATTATCGACATCACTTTGTTACCGAAATGTTCGACAAGGCGTCGAGCCATCTCCGAACCGATACCGGGAACCATATCGCTGGCCAGGTATCGCTCGAGCGAACCGGCGGTTTCTGGTTCGGCCAATTCGAAATTCTCTACTTTGAACTGTCGACCCCATCGAGGGTCGGTTTTCCAGAAACCCTCGAGTTTCAGATATTCGCCGGGACGACGCTCGCCGAGAATCCCCACAACGGTTATCGGTTCGCCATCACCGGTCTCGATTCTAATAACCGCGTAGCCGTTTTCGGGATTGGTGAAGATTATATGCTCGACGGTGCCCGATATGTTTTCTGTTTTTGGTTTTTCTTTCATCGGTGTAAGTATAGCCCGAAATGGGTATTATGTCAAAACGAATTTGCTTTTTTGCTCATTTTTACGGTATAGAAAAAGCGCTATTATCTGGTGTTTTATCGGGATTTTAGTCGAATTATGCGAATGACTGAAAAAAAGGCGCTAATCCCCATAAAATCCGTATTTTGCGGGTGATTTATCCTTTGACAAATTCTAACCAATAACTTATATTTAGTAAGATATTTATCGCGTTTTTTATTATGTAACACAAGCTCCAATGAGGGTTAGACAGGAGAAAAGAAAATGGAACAAACGGTTTTTGGCGATATTATCCCTATCGATATAGAAGAGGAGATGAAGCATAGCTATATCGACTATGC
>QNEE01000033.1 GCA_003645085.1 bacterium
ACCTGGAACAACTCGAATAAATGGGCTACGAGTTGTATGGATAAAACCGCGCAGGATAAGGGACTCACGCCCGAAGGTGTCGAGGCTCTCGCGGAGATTAACCGCCTCGGCGGGATAATCGACCTGTCGCACTCCGGCGAAAAAACCTTCTGGGACATTATGGAACAAAGCGAGGCCGCGCCGATTTGCACACACTCCTGTTGCCGCGCGATTAAAGATTCGCCGCGCAACCTGACCGACGAGCAGATAAAATCGCTCATCGAACGCGGGGGGGTAATTGGAATCAACTTTTATACCGGATTCTTATCGACAAAAAGCCACGGCGAGGTTGTGGTTGCGGACCTCGTCAACCATATCGAGCATATTTTCGAACTCGGCGGCGAGAAAAATGCCGCTCTGGGCTCCGATTTCGACGGCGTCAGCCATCTACCGAGAGAGATGACGGATTGCACGGGAATAGTAGCTATTACCGAAGAGATGCTCCGAAGGGGTTTTGAACGAGAGGTAGTCATCGGCGTTCTCGGCAGAAATTTCCTCCGAATATTCAAAGAGATATGCGGATAACGCGAAAAACTATATCTTTTTTGTTTATAGCGTTCGCGCTGTTTGGGTTATCCCTCGTTAGCGGATGCTCCCATACGCCGGCGGCAAGATTGGCGACGGTCAACTACGGCGATTTCATCGGCGCGGCGGTGAACACACATACCTGGGAGACCGACCCGACGGAAAACGAACAGACGGTTATCGGCAAAACCTTCACAGGATTCGCGTTGTGGTTCACCCACGGCTCCAGAATCGGTGGCGGCGGGCGACAATACGACCTCCGCACGCTCTACTACACACGGACGACCGGCGCGAACGGCGCCGGAACCCACTGGCTTTCCGAGGAAGCCCGATTTCACCTTTTCTGTCCGGACAAATCTTTCGCGATGAGCGCCGGCGCTGAAATAGGATATGTCCACGAGCCGGAGGCAGAGCACGCCGACGGTTTTATGCTCGGTTCGTCTTTCTATTTCAGCGGTAACAACTACAACGAGTTTTACACCGACGGAACCCCGCTACTTTACAGCGCTGTGAAAGGTTATTTTGTCCTCCGGTCGGATTTTGGCGCGTTGACGCCCGGCGATGTTACATTCACAGCAGGCGTTAGATTTGGTCGCGAAAGATTTCCGGTTTTTATCGAGGCACAGCTTTCGCTGGCGATGGTATGGGGTTTCGGCATAGGAACCGAGATTAATATAGAAGAATTTTGATTGCGTAGATACTATTACAAAACCATCCCACCGGAGAAGGGAGACGAATCTGCGTAAGAACCGGATTCCACGATTTGATAACGAGTGGGCAGAAACCGCGCCTCTATCTTTAAGGAATGAGAACATACGTAAAAATCTCTTTTATTCTTCTCGCCTCCTGCGCGTTAGCTTGTGAATTCTCGGTCGACGGCTACTGGAAGAATTTCTTTATGGTTGTCGACCCGGCCGAAAGGGGGAAAACCGAGCAGGGAATGGTCGGCGCGGTGAATAACAAGCTCCGTTTGAAAGGGCTTTATAGTCCTGTAGATTGGTTATCACTGCATATCGCGTATGAAATCTCCCCGCGCGTTCAGGATTCCATATTATTCGTTGCGGATGAATTCTCGACGCCCGAAATCGGCCTGAAAGACTACCGGGTCAAAGATTTCGATTCGAGGCTCTATCCCGAAAAGGACGACGCGCCGACGAGTTTCGCCATATTCCATAATCTGGATAGGCTCTCATTTACCGTGAATCTGCCGTTCGCCGATATCGACATAGGCCGCCAGCCTATCGCGTGGGGGACCGCCCGCGTGGTCAATCCGACCGATGTCATATTGCCGTTCAGCTACGACGACCTCGACAAAGAGGAACGCTACGGCATCGACGCCGTTCGGATACGCGTCCCACTCGGGATGATGTCCGAATTGGATATGGGTTACCTCCCCGGAATCGATTTCGACATCGATAAAAATCCCGCCCTATATATAAGGAGTAAAATTTACGTCCTGGGAACTGATATATCGGCGACGTTTATTGGTATCCATGATTATTCTCTCGCAGGCCTCGATTTTGCCCGCTCTATAGGCGGCGCGGGAACGTGGTTAGAGATAGCTTGTTTTGATTTAGAAGACTTGATACTTGGACGATATACGTCGGCAGCGGACCCACCACTCTTACCAGATATGGATTATACTATTGCCGAAGGCTACCTCCGCGTCTCTCTCGGTGCCGATTACAGTTTTAGCGAAAAGACCTACGGCTTTATCGAATATCACTATAACGGTGCGGGCGAATACAAACCGTCCAGTTACTACAGAAATTACCACAAGGTCGCCTATAAAAAGGCCGGTGTATATCTTATGTCGCAGAATTACATCGCGCCCGGCGCATTTTATATGTTCACGCCGCTTCTGACCGGCGGTCTGAGCGGTCTGTATAATCTTAACGATAATTCTGCCATTATAACCCCAAATTTTGAGTATAATATTGCGCAGGATATCTATCTTTCCGCGGGCGCTAATATAGGATTCGGCAAAACCGGATTCGAGCTGAACGACGACGTCGAGGGCTATCCACCGACCGGCAAATCCGAGTTCGGCGCGTATCCCGATTTATATTTTACATCCTTCAGATTGTATTTTTAGAATAAAACGTCATTTATGTCTTGCCAATATCTTCTACCTCGTTATAATCCCGCTTATCACGATAATCGAGTGTAAGATTGGATATAGACTTCCCATATATCGGCGAGATTTTTGCCCTCGCGACCGCGCTGACCTGGGCGATGGCGGTTATTTTATTCAAAAAGAGCGGCGAGAAGGTTCATCCGATTGCGCTCAACGGTTTCAAAAACTCGTTGGCATTCGTGCTAATCCTGATGACTATGTCGGTTATGCGGGAGACGGTTATTATGCGCGTTTCAGCGAGGGATTATTTTCTGCTAATTTTGAGCGGTGCAATCGGCATCGGTATTTCCGATACCCTTTTTTTCAAAAGCCTGAATTTGCTGGGCGCCGCGCGGTCCTCGATTGTCGGATGTTTATATAGCCCGTCGATTATCACGCTATCGATTTTATTTCTCGGAGAGAGGTTCACTTTTCTTCAGATTTTTGGGACCTCTTCGATAATTCTCGCTATCGCGACCGCGAGCAGCGAACGCAATCCGGGCGATATAAGCCGCCGAGACCTGCTTCTGGGGATTTTCTTGAATGTTCTATCGACACTCGGATTTGCTATCGGTATTGTGATGATAAAACCGATACTGAATAATTCGCCCGTTTTATGGGCTACAGAGGTTCGGCTTTTCGGCGGGATTATCGCTCTCATTCCGATTTTCCTGTTCCATCCTCAAAAACGGTTACTTTTGTCCTCACTTGTTTCCACTAAAAGCTGGGGTTACACGATATCGGCGTCGTTTGTCGGGACATATATAGCGCTTATTCTCTGGCTCGCCGGGATGAAATACACTCAGGCTTCGACCGCGGCGGTTCTCAATCAGACCAGCAATATCTGGGTATTCGTTTTTGCGGCGCTTTTTCTGCGCGAGAAAATGACCTCGAGGAAGGTTATCGCTATAATTCTGGCGTCGATAGGGGTTTTTCTAGTGGCACTCGGGCAGAATGGAATATAGTCTTGAAGCGATTCCCGGGACGTCCGGGCTGTTACTACCCGGTAGAACAGACATTCTTGTCTGCCCTTTCTGGTAGCGAACAGGCAGAAATGCCTATTCTACCATTTTTCCTTCGTCTTTCGCTGTAGATAATTCGACCTACAGATATTATTTATATATATATTTCCAGGATTACATCGACCTGCGTTTCTATGCTCTCGTATTATTCTGGCACAGGTAAGTAACCTCTAATTCACCCGGAAACCCCGCGATTGCGTAATCTATAAGGACAGGTGGGCGTTCAAAATAGGTGTTATAATAATTAAGGAAAATGCGAACCACGAATTGGTTTTTCGTTCGGTTTAATTCGGGATTTTTATTATATTATTTTTTAAGGTTATCTTCGACATAAAACCCTTGCATTATTTATCTATATCATTATATTTATAGGTTTTTAATGGGAATGTAATCGAACGGCACAGGTTTTCCTATGCCCCGTCCGCCGGACGGTCCACGTTCAACAGGAAGGAAAAAATGGAAGAAGAAACCAGGAAGTATGAACTAGCAACCATCTTCGACCCCGAAATCGACGAGAGCGACCTCCCGAACCATATTTCCGGTTTGGAAGATATAGTCGTTAATGCCGGAGGGAAGATGATTAACAAAGAGATATGGGGGTTAAAGGACCTCGCGTATCCTATCAAGAAAAGAGTCAGCGGGTATTACGTATTCTACCAATTTGTTGCTCCCCACGAGGCTCCGCATAAAATTCGTGACGCTATCCGATTAAGAGAGGATGTAATAAGACAGATGACAATCGTCCGGGATGAGTTCCCAGAACCTATGGAGGGGGGTGAGGATTATGGCTCGCCGCAAGAGTAGGTCACAGAAATTTTCAGGACGTTTCAGAAAGAAAAGAACGTGCAGGTTCTGCGAGGACCCGAAACTGGTAATCGATTACAAGAACGTCGAACTACTGAAAAAATATATGTCCGAGCGGGGCAAAATAGTCGCCCGCCGCATATCCGGGAATTGTTCAAAGCACCAGAGGATGGTAGCGCGCGCTATAAAACGTGCGCGATATCTTGCGCTCGTTCCTTACACGGTCGATATCTACCGTTCTCCCGGGACGTCGGACAGGAGGCCGAGATGAAAGTGATACTTACCGACGATGTTCAAAATCTCGGCCGTGCCGGAGATGTGGTCGATGTCGCGGATGGCTACAGTCGTAACTATTTAATACCGAAAAAACTGGCGGTGCGGGCAACCAGAGGGAATCTGGCCCAGGTCGAACAGATAAAAACGGCTCGTTTCAATAGGGAGGAAAAACGCAAGAAGACCCTGTCCGTGCTTGCCGAGAGCCTCGATGGATTCAGTATAGATATTCCGGTTCAGGTCGGCGAGGAGGACCGCGTTTTCGGTGCGGTAACCACACACGTTATCGCGGATGCACTTCGCGCAAAAGGGTTTAATATCGAACGGAAAACAATCCAACTCGACGAGCCGATTAAGCAACTGGGGGTATATAATATCGAGGTAAAACTACACCCAGAGATAAGACCGCAAATAAGGGTTTGGGTAATCAGCGCCTGAGTGGCCTATGAACGCCCCTTTGCTATGGAGATTCGTTCTTGCCCACGTAGTGGCGGATTTTCCTCTTCAGCCCGATGCCTTGATACAGGCCAAGAGGAAGTTTGCCGGTGTGGTATTCCATGCCGCTCTATTCGGGATAGCTCTGGCTATGGTTATGGGGCGTTATCTCGAGGTTACCGCCGTTGTTTTCGCGGTTGTCGGATTGACTGTCTTCCACGGGCTGGTGGATTGGGCGAAGTCGCTGATTACAAAGAAACTGGGGCGCGAATCCATTTATTATTTTCTCGGGGACCAGGCATTACATCTAGCGAGTCTATTCGTTGTAGCGTATCTGCTTCGTTTTAGGGTAATTATGCCGGTTCCGGCTTACCCGCCTTTGGCTATCGGAATTGTAGCCGTTTGGGCGGTGCCGATTATAGTAGAACTTGCGCGCTCCGAATTCGCCGGTGAAGAATTAGAACCGCACTCTGCTTTAGGAGCGAAACGCGGCAAACTCGGAATGCTCGAACGTGCCGGTTTCTTTGCGGCTGGTTTAGGGTTTGGCTGGTTCTTGTTTTGCTTGCTGGTTGCGGTGCCGCGTATTATCGGATGGTTAAAAGGCAAGAAAGTGCGCCTGATTCCGGTATCGTGGGCGCTGGCTTTCGGACTGGGTTTGGCCGCACGATTTACTATCTGAAAGGTTTTAAATGCGACTATTAAAAATCGACAGCCTAGCCATCGATGCGGTAACCAACGATATGGTCGTAATTCTCAGGGTCGAGGAAGATAACGAGTTACTTCCAATCTGGATTGGCAACGCCGAGGCGCTATCTATCGCACTTGCGCTGGCCGGGCGAAAACCACCACGACCAATGACACACGACCTTATCGCTAATATCTTAACCGGCCTCGAAACAAAACATCTAAGAGTGGTTATTTCCGCCCTTGTGGATAATACATATTATGCCTTATTATATATGCAGCGAGGCGACGAACTTATAGTTATCGACGCGAGACCATCGGATTCTATAGCTCTTGCAACCCGAACCGGAGCGTCGATATTCCTCGAGGACGACGTTCCCACTATCAGCGGCGATGAGAACGACGAAAGTTATAAAAACCTGGAAACACGTCTTCGGCGGGTTAATCCCGAACAGATTCTCGGAGAATAAGCGGCCGAAACTTCCGGAGGGAATATCCTTTAGCAATGTATAGAAAAAAGATTATCTATAGCCTTTTAGCGATGCTACTTCCGTGTATCGTTAGTTTTGGCTGGGTCAATCCAGAATATATCGCGGAGAGATTCGACGAGGCTTTGCTTGCCTATCGCGCCGGAGAATATGGGAAGGCTCACCAGGAATTTGTCGGGCTAATAATAGACTCGCGTGGAAGCCCCTATTTTGCGATGTCGAAATTCATGATACCTATGTGTTCTTACAAAGCCGAGAATTGGAGTTCCGCGACCCGCGAGTTCGCCGATTTCGTAAATACATTACCCGAGCATGAATGCGCCCCGGCGGCCCTGGTCTATCAGGGCAATTCTCACTATCGAATCGGAGAATACATTCCGGCGGTCAAGGCCTTTATTAGTGCGATAGATATCTCCGAAGATAGGACAGAAACAGCAGCCATCGCCGAGGAATCCGCGCGCCGAATCCTATGGGGCTATTTAGGTTTGAACGAGCTCGAGGTGATAGGCGAACAAGTCGAGGGGGTATCGGGGCAACTCGTGGATTATATTCGGGTAAAACGACACCTGGAAATAGGCGAAAAGGCTCGTGCACTCGAGATTTGCCAACGTAGTCTTATAAAGCGCCCCAAAGGCGCTTATACGGACAGCCTGAAAAATATCTCTCGGCGCATTTCAAAAGAACTTTCCGAGCATATTGCTGTCGCTGTTTTTGCCCCTACCGCCGGCGTTTATACGGAATACGGGACGAGTATGGTCAACGGTATTCGTTTGGCAATATCAGAATATGAAAAGAGCAGCGGTCAGTCTATCGAGATAGTTGTCGAAAATACCGCCGCGGACCCGTTGGTCGGGGCTTATGCCGCTAAAAGACTAATCGGAGGCCATTCTCCGGTAGTCGCTTTCGGACCGCTACTCTCCGACGTAGCCGTGCCGATTGCTACTCTCTGCGACCAATACAGGGTTCCTCTTATCTCTCCGACAGCCAGTAAGGACGGTATCGCGGGACTTTCGCCGTTCGTTTTTCAGGTCGCTACTCCACCATCGCTTGGTTCCGAGAAACTGGCCGAATACGCTGTGAACACTCTCGGGATAACTCGTTTCTCTATTCTTTCTCCAGACGACCCCGCGGGTCGCAAGGCGGCGGCTAATTTCGCGGATAGAGTCGAAAAATTAGGTGCCGAAACCGTGAGTATCGCCTATTATGCCGAGGGAACCGTGGATTTTTCGGAGCATTTAAGGAGTATCAAAAAACCGTTTTTCGAGGAGATGAAAAACTATTCCGCCCGGGCGGATACGACCGATTTGCGCTTTTATAAACCGAACGGCGTTTTCCGCGACGAGAACGAATGGATAGTAACCATCCCCGGGCTTTTCCTGCCGGCGTATTACGAGGACCTGGTGAATATTCTCCCTCAAATACCCTTCAATTATATAGAAACGAGGCTACTGGGAGCCAACGGCTGGATAATCGACGAGATTCGTTCGATGGACGGGTCGTATATAGATAGTGCAGTCGTGGTTCCCGACGACTTCTGGACGAACACCGAGACACCGGGTTGGGAGAGTTTCTCGAAAAGCTACCGTCGCGCGTATGGATACACTCCCGACAGGATAGCCGCACTCGGTTATGTTTCAGGGGAAATTGTATGTAAAGCATTTGCATCTGGACTTGTAACATCCGACCAAATAAGAGATTATCTGTCGGCGATTTCAGATTTCGAAGGCCCCGGCGGCGAGGTCAGTTTCGATGCGACCGGGACTAACACAGAAGTTAATTTAGTTATATTCGACCGCAATATCCCGAAAAGAATAAAACAGAAGGAATAATATGCCTACAGAAGGGGATAAGCTGTTATTAAAAGGAACCGAATCGGAAAGAGAACCTGTGCTCAGAGTTCAACAACCAGACGGCACGATTCACGATGTTTCCGTAGAAGAACTATGCGTTACTAACAACGTTACATACCAAGCTCTGGTTACGCTTCTCGTAAGAAAGGGGATTATCGAGGCCGAGGAACTTCTGAAGGAGGTCGAGAGGGTGCATAATGAACGACTCCGTCCCGAACAGTAAGTATTCCTGGTCGGACAAACCGTGCGCAATCCATAAAGGCCGGGCTGTTTTTGGAATAGTCGTGATTATCCTGACTGGCGTCGTAATCTTCTGGGCTTCGGATAACAATGTCGGTTTTGGTATAATCGCTGTGCTTTTGATGGTCTTCGCGTCGTCGAGGTTCTTTTTTAGGACTTATTATTACGCCGATGAAACAGGTGTGGGCGAAAAATTCGTCGGGTATCACAGGACTCGAAAATGGTCGGAATTCAAACGAGTGGATATCGGTGAAAAGGCGGTTTTCCTTTCGCCATTCGAGAAACCGAGACGACTCGAGCATTATCGAGGCTGGTTTGTTCCGACCCCGACAGCGGAGATAAAGGATTTTATAGTCAAAAAGGTCCGCCAGGGAATAACCGAAGCGGTCGATAAAGATACTAAAAAGGAAGAAACAGAATAGCTCGACTCGAAAAACCGGTATTATTTAACTCAATTTAGCAGTGAATAGAATACAGGAAGATTTTTGGCACGTCGATTGGGACAAGGAGTTCACGACAGAACTTTCCGAAGAGGAGCTCGGTTTGTTCGATAAGGTCGCCGAGGAGGTCGCCAAACGGCAGTTGGTTGTTCCGGCTTTGATGCTTATCGAGAGTCTCAAACCGTTGAACTGGATAGGTAGTCAATTTATGCTCCTTGTGGAGCCTTTTACTGTATATATATTCGACTGGAAACAACTCAGAACGTTGCGCAGAGCGCTTCAGAAGCGCGATTCTATGGAGGAACTCGCAAAGCGTATAGAAGAGGCCGATATTAAATACGGTCCTAAAAAAAAGCGACGGAAAAAGAAGGAATTAAGGAGTTCAGATGGATAAAAAACCGGAGGATATTAAGGTTATTCTTGCTACCGATTGCGGCTCGACCACCACAAAAGCTATTTTAATTAAATATCACGAAGGGGAATACCGCCTCGTTGTTCGCGGTGAAGCTCCTACTACTGTGGAAGCGCCTTTCGAGGACGTTACTATGGGCGTTCTTAATGCAGTAAGCGAGGTTACGGAACTTGCGGGCCGCGAGCTTATTGACAAAGAAGGTCGAATTATCCGCCCGACAGAAAACGATAAAGGTTGCGACATATACATATCGACGTCCAGTGCCGGCGGCGGACTTCAGATGATGGTCGCCGGTGTTGTCAGAAGCATGACGGCGAAATCGGCCGAACACGCCGCGCTGGGGGCAGGCGCAATCGTTATGGACGTTATCGCCTCGAACGATAAAAGGTTGCCATATCAACAAATAGAGCGAATCCGTCAACTCAGACCGGATATGATATTACTATCCGGAGGAATCGACGGAGGGACTATCAAACACGTCGCCGAATTAGCCGAACTTATCTCCGCGGCGGACCCGAAACCCAGACTCGGAATCGGGTATCATCTTCCGGTTATTTTCGCAGGAAACAAAGAAGCCCGTGGCGAAGTGAAGGATATTATCGAGGATAAAGTCGATTTGAGAATAGTCGAAAATATCCGACCCGTTCTCGAGGAAGAGAATCTAAAACCCGCCCGTGAGATGATTCACAACCTTTTTATGGAGCACGTAATGGCACAGGCGCCCGGTTACAAAAAGCTTATGGGGTGGACGGACGCCCCGATAATGCCGACCCCCGGAGCAGTGGGCGCTATTATGAAACGTGTGGCGGACGAAGAGAATATACAGGTTCTCGGCGTCGATATCGGCGGCGCGACCACTGATGTTTTCAGCGTTTTCAACAATCCGTCCTATGACCCGACTAAAGCCGAACACGAAACCGAGAACCCGAAAACTATTTTCAACCGAACCGTTTCGGCTAATCTTGGAATGAGTTATTCGATAAGTAACGTTTTTAAAGAGGCGGGTATTAAGAATATCGTCCGCTGGATTCCTTTCGATATGGACGAGGTTGTGCTTCGCAATCAGGTTAAAAACAAGATGATTCGTCCGACGACTATTCCTCAGGCTATCGAGACGTTGATATTCGAGCAGGCGGTAGCCCGGGAGGCTTTACGGCTCGCGTTAATCCAGCACTGCAATTTCGCGACGACATTGAAGGGGGTTCAGAAACAGCGGACTATCTCTGAAACTTTCGAACAGGTAGGTTCGGACACTATCGTCGACCTTATGGGTTTAGATATCGTTATCGGTTCGGGCGGTGTTCTTTCTCACGCGCCGCGACGCAATCAGGCGGCGATGTTGCTTCTCGATGCATTCCAGCCTTATGGGATTACGCGCCTCGCAGTGGATTCGATATTTATGATGCCCCAACTCGGCGTGCTTTCCACAATCCACCCTAAAGCCGCGACGGAGGTTTTCCGCAAGGATTGCCTTATTCATCTCGGAACGGCCGTCTGCCCGTTCGGGAATTCAAAAACTGGCACGAAAGTCGGCAAATACAGGATAGAAACCGAGGACGGAGATATCCACACCGGCGAGTTGCTTTACGGATTTATGGAAAAATTCGACCTTCCGGTTGGCAAAACCGCAAAATTGCGGTTCGAGCCTGCGCGCGGTTTCGATATCGGTCGCGGTAGCGGAAAAACACTCGAAACGGTCGTCCATGGTGGCGTTGTGGGCCTCATTCTCGACGGTCGCGGCAGGCCGCTTGTAATCCCGGAAGACAATACCGAACGCGTTCAGTCGCTTGTTAGATGGCTTCTCGCGCTCGATGTCTATCCTGAAGAAGCCCTCAAAATCAATCGGTAAACCTAAGGAGTCGATTATGGGACATATTTATACACCCGGTCTTAAGGTAACGGAATACACTCATATAAAGAAAAGCAGAATACTTCCGTTAAAGGGAAACGTTGTTGTCGAGGTCGGTCAAAAGGTCAGGCCCGACGACGTGGTTGCCCGGACGGAACTGCCGGGTAGCGTCGACCAGATAAGCGTCTCCAATTTACTCGGCTGCGACCCGGATGATTTGCCCATATTTATGAGAGTTGAAACCGGAGAGAGTGTCGAAGCAGGCACGGTGATTGCGCAGAATAACGGTTTTCTGGGAACCGGTATTTTCAGAACCTCCGTCAAAATGCCGTTCGAGGGCTCGGTGGAATCGGTGAGCACCGTTACCGGAAACGTCCTTCTGCGAGCCAAACCGATACCGGTCGAAATAACCGCCTATATCGAAGGCGAGGTTACCGAAATTATCCCGGACGAGGGGGTTATAGTCGAGGCCGACGCCTCTTTTATTCAAGGAATTTTCGGTGTCGGGGGGGAGAGGTTCGGCGAAATAGTTATCGCGTCGGAGGATAGGCTAAAAGACCTGGAAGAAGATTTGATACACGATTCGCATCGAGGGAAAATACTGGTTTGTGGTCGCAGGGTTACCGCAGGAGCGTTCAGAAAGGCTATGGATAACGGTGTTAAGGCTATTGTTGCTGGCGGGATAGACGACCGCGATTTGCGCGATTTCCTCGGTTATGATATTGGAGTAGCCATTACCGGTTCGGAGAATATCGAAACGACACTTATTATAACCGAGGGTTTCGGTGAGATTCCTATGGCGCAGGGGACTTTCAACCTGCTGAAGAAATACAAGGGACGTTCGGCGAGCGTTAATGGTGCAACGCAGATTCGAGCAGGGGTTATAAGGCCCGAAATAGTTATCGCACAGCCCGAGCCGCCTGAGGGTTTCACCGAACCCGTCAAATCCAAACTCGGGCTTAATCTCGGCAGCGTCGTTCGCGTAATCCGATACCCTTATTTTGGACAGTTGGGTGAGGTAGTCGCGCTCCCTCCCGAACTTCAGGTTCTGGAAAGCGAGTCGAAAGCGAGAGTATTGAAGGTCCGTTTCGAGGATGGTTCGGAGGCGATGGTTCCGAGGGCGAATGTCGAGATGATAGAGGGTTAAAATATTATAGCCGATTTTATTAAGAACTACTTGCGTTGCTATAATAAGAGGATTATTATGCAAGATACGTAATTTCGCGAACGATTAATCGAGTAATACATTCTGGCTTGTTTTTTTAGCCTGCAGGAAAGGAGTGAGGATGCACCTTCTAAAGGTTAAAGCCTTACCTGTTGCGATTTTATTGTGTGCCGGGATATGGCTTGCCGCCTCGGGATGCACACCCAAAGGCAGCCCTCCCGCCGTTCCCACGGAGGTGCAGGTAATCGATATACCTGCCGACGACGGCACTAATGTAGTTATTGCCTGGCGGCGTTTTTCCGCATCGACGGCGAGGCAATACGATATCTATTATTCGACCGACCCTGAATCACTGACCAACGAGAAATTCCGCAAAAAACTCGAACCGGTAACGCGCAGTGTCCAGGTTGCTACTCCGGTAGTAGGCGACACCACAGCCAATAAAGTAGAGGGTCTCGGGTATTACCTTGTTCTGGAAGAAGTCGAGGGCAAAACCCCCATTGCAAAGGTTATCAAGGCTACACCGGAAAATCGCGATTCTCTGGAGAGTGTGGGCGAAAAGATTATAGCCTGCGAACACGAACTCGCCCCCAGCGATGTAGATAACCGGGAATTAAGGTTTGCCCGGGGAAAATTCTTCCGTATAACTCCTCCTGAAGGCGAACCAGAACCGGAACGGACCACTATCGAAAATTCGACTATCGAGACGGGACCGGAAGGATTCGTTATCGAGCAGGGAAAAGGGCCATTGATTCTCGATGTCGGTTTGTCTGACAAGGAATTACAGTTCCGCCTTGCAGGGGACAGAATAGAGGATTTCGACCCTGAAAACAGCGCCCTATTCTTCAAATATGGCAAAGAGATTATCTCTCTGGTTACCGAGAAAAATAGATACAACCTGTCATCGGAGATAGTCCAAACGGTAATCCGCGGTAATATCGAACCCGGGTCGGAATACTATTATTTAATAGTCGCTAAAGACGATAAGGATAGAACGTCCGAAACGGAAATGATGCAATTCACGCCGGTCGACGACCCGCCTATGTGTCCGGCTAACACGGCGGCTGTGTTAGACACTATCGACGGCAGGCTTATGATAACCTGGACGGGTTATGACCCGGGGTTGGCGCCGTTCCGGGATGTCGACCGTTATGAAATCCATCGTTTCGAGGAGACAGACACCGCACTTATCGGCGGAGAACTTCTGGGAACATTCAACCCGGATTTCAGCGCTTCGTTCATCGAGGGCGATTTTAATCGCGAGGATATGTTCTATATCGCCAGTTTCGATAACACCGGCCAACGCTCGGTTAGCCAGCCTTTCGGTATTACGCCGACGAGGCTTTCTAAACCAGATATGGTCGATAATCTCGCCCTGGTGGATGTAGAAAACGACGACGGTAAAGCGCTCGCGGTCCGCTGGGGTAATCCTAAAATAACGCTCGAGCTGAATATAATCGACCCATCACCTGAATATACCGAGACAGAGTTACCCGAAGGATATTATCTTATCGATTCGGGTGAAGAAAAGCGTCTTGTCCATTATGAACCGGGCGATACAACGCTCCCCGAAAGAGCCGTTCCAGTGTTCTCTGCGCACCGGTGGATTGCGCCTGAAACCTTCGATGTATCCGTCCGCTATAAAATATTCGCCAACGACGAGCACGATGTGCCTTACGCAAAACTAAGGCTCGACGGGGGCGATTGGGAAAATGATTACCAGGAGGTCGGGCTCTTCACTTTCGATAATCTCCCTGCTGGAGAACACACATTCGAGGCCGTTATTCTGAATTCTGCAGGCAGAGAGGTTGAAAATCCGGAAGCGCGGGTAACACAAACTGTAGTAATCGACAAACCGGGAACGATAAAAGACGATGCTCCTACCGAGATGGTTCAGGTTTGGCGCGGCAACTACGCGCTCATCGACACAGTCGAAGAAAAAGATTCGGTAGTAACAGAAGTGTTTCTCGAAGGCCCGCCGCATTTCGAACCGACAAATAAGCGGACTTTCGAGCTGGCGGGTTTAAGAGGAATACTCGCCCGGCAATTACAGAATTCCTGGCCAGATAGTCTCCGTAATAAGGGTGAATACTATTACTTCGTTCGGGTTTTCGCCTCCGACGGGGCTTATACCGAGAGCGATATTCTCGGCCCGATGAGGCCCCAATCGCAGTGGTTTCATACCGAGAAAACGATGGTTCTAATTCTGGTGATACTATTCGTTTTCTTCGTTAATTTCTTCCTCGCGGCGGCCAGAAAAGGAAAGCGGTTCTATCTGCGCCCGATAGCGGGTATCGCCCATCTCGACGAGGCTCTTGGCCGCGCTACGGAAATGGGCAGGCCGCTGCTATACGTTCTGGGACTCAATGGTATTTCCGATATCGCGACACTGGCGGGTTTGACTATTCTCGGCAGGGTCGCAAAGAAAGCCGCGGAATTTCAGACGAGGTTAATCGTGCCCTGCGTCGACCCTATTGTCCTTATTGTTGCGCAGGAGACGGTTAAGACGGCGTTTATGGACGCCGGGCGCCCCGATGCTTTCAACGAGGACGACATTTTTTATGCCGCTGGCAGCCAGTTCTCTTACGCCGCCGCGGTGGCTGGATTGATGGTCAGATATAAGACGGCGGCCAATTTCTATATGGGTATGTTCTACGCCGAATCGCTGATATTAACGGAAACCGGTTCTATGAGCGGTTCGATACAGATTGCAGGAACGGACGCTATTACACAGATACCGTTTTTCATTACAACCTGCGACTACACGCTTATCGGCGAGGAGCTTTATGCCGCGTCGGCATATCTCTCGCAGGACCCGTTGCAGGTCGGCTCGCTGAAAGCGCAGGATATGCTCAAAGCGATATATATGGCGGTTATCGTCCTAGGGACGGTAGCTATGACCAGCGGCTTTATGTGGTTCGTTAACCTGTTTAAAATCCGTCTAGAACAGTAAGGAGGCCCGATGCTCTGGAAAAAACAAATACCGCTTGCCATAACGTTTATTATGGGCCTTATACTGGGGATACAATACTTTGTCCCCAGTAGCACGAGCGACTGGGTATTCGACGAATACCGGACCTGGGGGATTATTATCGGTCTTTTCGGGTCGGTTCTTGCCTATATCAGTTTCTACCGTGCCCATGGAATGAGAATCAAGAAAAAAGCCCCCGCCTGGCCATTTTCGGTTGTGGCCATTGCTATGTCTCTCGCGATGGCGTTCGTTGGTTTCGCGTTTGGCAGAGAAGAAAACACTGTCTTTATGAATATGTATACCTATATCCTCGTGCCTATCGAGGGAACTATGTTCAGTCTGCTTGCATTCTATATTTCGAGTGCCGCATACCGGGCGTTCCGCGCCCGTAGCGCTCAGGCAACCGCCCTTCTCGTAGCTGCCGTGATAGTTATGCTCGGTCGCGTGCCGCTCGGTGAACAGATTAGTTTCTGGCACAAATTATGGCCGGCTTTGCCGACTTTTACCGATATCGCGAACTGGATACTGAACGTCCCGAATATGGCTGCGAAAAGAGGGATGGGTCTCGGTATCGGGTTGGGAATAATGATGTTGAGCTTAAAAATAGTCCTCGGAATAGAACGCTCCTATATGGGCAGCGGCGAGTAAAGGGGGTATAAAAATGGCAGAAGATGCACGCAAAAAGACATTCTGGGAAAGACTGATTCAGATAGACCGAAGGGTGATATATCTCATTATCGCTCTTGCAATGATTCTTCCTTTCTTTTTTCAGATGGGACTTCCAATACCGGTAACAAAAGAGGTTAAAGACATTTACGACCATATAGAAGCCTTAACTCCGAATGACGTTGTCATACTTTCCGCAGATTTCGACCCGTCCGTTTCGCCGGAACTGCTTCCGATGTTCGATGCTCTGTTTCGGCACTGCTTGAAAAAAGACGTAAAAACAATCGCGATGAGCCTCTATATTCAGGGACCCGGTCTAATAGCTCCAATTATTCAAGAGGCAGCGAAGGACTATCAAAAGGTTAACGGCGTCGATTACGTTTTTATGCCCTGGATATATGGATACACCCTTGTAGTTATGGATATGATGGAGGACCTTAAGGCGACATTTCCGACCGACTACTACGGAACGCGTATCGAGGATATTCCGATTGTGAAAAAGATAGAAAATTACGAGGATTACGACCTTATCGTCTGTTTCACGGGGTCGTCATCATACGCCTGGTGGCTTTTATACGCTCACGAGCCTTACGGTGTTCCAATGGCAACGGGCGTAACGGCAGTTTCCGCGGCGGATATATATCCATATATACAATCCGGTCAATATATAGGTATGCTCGGCGGACTCAAGGGCGCGGCGGAATACGAGACTCTCATTAACGAGAAGAGAATGGCTACTATGGGTATGGAAGCGCAGAACTGGGCACATATAGTGATAATTCTGTTTATTATAATCGGCAATATAGGTTATATGGCTATCGCCCGGAAAAAGTAAGGAGGCCGGCAATGCATATATCGATAAATCCGTGGGTCTGGCTCGGCGTATTTTTCACTTTTTCGGTGCTGAGCTTCCTCTATAAAGACAACCCGTTTTATAAGCTCGCCGAGCACGTAACGGTTGGGGTGTCGATTGGTTACGGTATGGTTATAATCTGGCATAACGCGTTGATACCGAGGTTCTATATGCCCGTTTTTCAAGAGGGCAAGCTTATTCTAATTATTCCCGCTATACTCGGTCTTATGATGATTCTTAGAATCGTTCCCAAGTATAGCTGGCTTTCCCGTTACGCTATATGTTTTTCCGTCGGGGGTGGTGCGGGTCTGGCTATACCACGCAGTATGCAGGCCTCCGTTTTGCGCCAGCTCGAAGCTACGATGCTCGACCTCGGATTTACTACCACTCAAGGGATAAATAATATCGTTATTTTCGTCGGAGTGTTGGCCGTCCTGATTTACTTTTTCTTCTCGAAAGAGCATAAAGGCGTATTCGGCGGCATCGCCAAGCTGGGGATATGGTTCCTTATGGTCGGTTTCGGCGCGACTTTCGGCTATACTGTTATGGCGCGTTTATCTCTGTTTATCGGGCGCGTGCTTTTCGTGCTTCAGGATTTCCTCGGAATAAATCTGGCCGGATAAAGTTGAGAACTTGTATGCTTTGCATAGCAGCGGCGTTCGTATTCGCAGGCGCCGCTTTTTCTTTAGACGTTCCCGAACCGCAACTTCTGCTGCGGTTTTTCAGAGAAAGACTGACTTCGACCGAAGTTTGGCTGGCGGATTCGCGCTGTGAGATATTCGTTTTCGCGGAAACTCTGTCTTGCGAAAATAGCGATACAATAATACCAGACAGGTTCAGTTCCAGCACCGATTGCGCGACCTCTCTCAGTCCTTTCGCGCTTTCCTACGCGGACATTACCGAGCCGCTACGATTAGCCGATATGGAATTCGATTCCGTTACCGTGAATAAAACCCGAACGCGCGTCGAAGATGTAATGTGCTGGAAATTTAAGCTGTTCCTTGCCGATGAAATATACTATGTCTACCTTTCCGGCGACGGTTTGTTCCGGGTAATGAGATTAGAGCGGAAGGGCCGGGGGAAAAGTAATTCGGATGATATATGGGAATTTTATGAAGTTGGGAAAGGAAGGGACCTACCGGTCAGGATAACCAGAACAGTGGTTTTTGGCTGGGGAGATAGCGAAACGAACCTTATATCGATTCGAGAGTTCACGAACCTCCGGCGCGCCGCCTCGGAGGGCGAACCTTAATATAATATGCAGCCAACCCCGGTTCTCCTCGTTCCTCGTGATAGAAAACCAAGCCCTGACAGGATGCTTTCCCTCCGATAAGGGAATCGGGCAGGTCGAAACCGACCGGCGCGAGAAGCAGTTCGGCGTTTCCGTCGATAATTTTATAAACCGCCCCACCACGTATTTCCCCCTCGACTTCGACCGTATCGTCTGCATAAACGGAAGGAGTGTCTGTTATTTCTCTTATTTTTATCCTGCGCGCCTCGGGAATCGGTTTACCCAATTCTACCGGTTCGGAACATGCGCTAAAAACGACAATAGTCGAGAATATTAATGGAGCTATTTTCTCTAACTTCATTTCATCTCGATTTTGTTACGGTATTACGTGTATCCTGCCCTCGACCTGCGGAGCAACAGGACTTTTTTTACGTATGTAGTCTATCACGAGGTCGGGCAGTGTCATACCGCGATAGACCTCCGCTTTTTCGAACCAGAAATACCGGAAACCGCCGTTTGCGATAAAATCGGTTGTAACCACATTATAAAAGGCTTCGTTGTCGAGTTTCTCGCCATCTATCCGCAATTTTGTTATTCTCGAACCGGAGGTTTCTACATCGGAATAATCCTCTTCGAGAGTTTGTGCTTTTC
>QNEE01000034.1 GCA_003645085.1 bacterium
AGGGTGCGATTCGGGAATTAAAATCCAACGAAATCGAGATACCGTTGATAATCGGTGGGAAAGAGGTCAGGTCGGGTAATCTCGCCGAATGCCGTATTCCACACGAATCGGGCAAGATTCTCGGGAAATACCACAAGGCCGGCGAAAAAGAGGTCAAAATGGCTGTTCAGGCCGCTCTCGAGGCCCGCAAAATGTGGTCCGAGATGCCGTGGGAGGCGCGCGTTAGTATCTTTCTTAAAGCTGCCGAACTGCTCGCCGGTCCGTGGCGGTATAAATCCAACGCCGCGACGATGCTCGCTCAGAGCAAAAACCCGTTTCAGGCCGAGATAGACAGCGCCTGCGAGCTTATCGATTTCTGGCGCTTTAACTGCTATTTCGCTATGCAGCTTTACGAGGAGCAACCGGAAAGCTCCAGAGGGGTCTGGAACTATGTCGAATACCGCCCGCTGGAGGGCTTCGTTTTCGCGGTTACACCGTTTAATTTCACCAGCATCGCCGGGAATCTGCCAACCTCGCCGGCGATAATGGGCAATGTCTCCCTCTGGAAACCCGCATCCAGCGCGGTTTTCAGCGCTTACTACCTGATGAAACTCTGGCAGGAGGCCGGTGTCCCCGACGGCGTAATCAATTTCATACCGGGGCCCGGAAGCAAAGTAGGCCCGAACGTTATGGCCGATTCGAACCTAGCTGGAGTCCATTTCACAGGCAGCACCGCCGTATTCCAAGATATGTGGAAAACTATCGGCGGAAATATCGAAATGTATAAAACCTATCCGCGAATTGTGGGCGAGACCGGCGGCAAAGACTTCATTTTCGCCCACGAATCGAGCGATATCGCCGAACTGGTTACCGCAATGGTTCGTGGGGCATTCGAATACCAGGGGCAAAAATGTTCCGCCGCAAGCCGGGCGTATATCCCCGATAGTATATGGCCGGCAGTCCGCGATAAACTTCTCGACGACCTATCGACACTGAAAATGGGAACGGTCGAGGATTTCGGCAATTTCATTAACGCGGTTATCGATAAAGCCGCATTCGACAGTATCACAGAATATATCGATTTCGCCAAAGATTCCGACGATGCCGAAATTATCGCCGGCGGCGGTTACGACGACTCCGAAGGTTTGTTTATAGAGCCTACGGTAATCATAGCCAAAAAACCAGATTTCCGAACGATGGTCGAGGAAATCTTCGGGCCTGTCCTGACTATATATATCTACGACGCTAATAAATATGAAGAATCTCTGGAACTTTGCGATAAGACCAGTCCCTACGCATTAACAGGCTCGATATTCGGTGTCGACCGGGACGCGATAAACAGGGGGATAATCGCACTCCGTAATTGCGCAGGAAATTTTTATATTAACGATAAACCGACCGGCGCGGTGGTCGGACAACAGCCGTTCGGCGGCGCAAGAGCATCCGGCACCAACGACAAAGCCGGAAGCAAGTCGAATCTCTCTCGCTGGGTTAGTATTCGGACAATCAAGGAAACCTTCGTGCCGCCTAAAGATTATCGCTATCCATTCCTCGGGTAGGTCGATAGAACAACGGCACGGCAATCGGTATTACCGAAAAGAATTGTTATTAGCGGTTTGCGATATTTCCTGCGGTAAAAATTATCGTTAAAAAAATGCCTTGACATAGGATTACCTAACCGTATATTACGGACGCAATCGTAGTATTCACGCTGGTATTCGTGTCGCAGAGGCGATAGCGATGCCGGCAAAATAGGAGGTGTTTTGGATGCCAAAAGGTCGTGTAAAGCGGTTCGATGAGAAAAAGGGTTACGGTTTTATCGAAACCGAAGAGAGCGAAGGGAAAGACGTGTTCGTTCACTACTCCGATATCCAGGGAGACGGCTTTAAAACCCTTGTCCCCGGCGAGGAAGTAGAGTTCGACCTCATTGAAAGCGATAAGGGTCTGAAAGCAGTAAACGTTCAACGGACCCTCGGTTAATAAAAATAACCAGGATTAAGCCCTCCCTTTTGGGAGGGCTTTTTTAATCCTTAACTACGTTATCGATATGGGAAATGCCGCCTTCGAAAATCCAATGGTAACGAAAAGACGCACCTCTATGTGCGGCGAGTAAAAGAATACGAAGGTAAAATAAACCGATTAATGTTCCCGCTATTATTGAATATATTCTCCTGCGAAGGGTATAATAAACCGGAACGACCGGAACGAAAAAAAATACCTGACGACAACGACCTCGTAGCAAGAATTAAAAAAGGGGATATTTCGGCTTTTAAGGAACTCGTGGAACGGCACAGAAAAAGAGCTTTTTTCACCGCGCTGGGTATGGTCGGCGACCCCGAATTGGCGCACGATTTAACTCAGGATGCCTGGGTAGCCGCGTTTAGTGCGATGCCCGGATTTAAACTCGGAAAGCCGTTTTATCCGTGGTTCTACAGAATTCTTATGAACCTGTGTAAAAATGCTCTGCGACATAGAGAAGTCGAAAACCGCGTCGTTCCGTTTAACCTCGACGACGATTCGATGCCCGAAATCCCGGGCGACGTCCTCGAACCCGACAGCATGGTCGAGGATAGAGAAACTAAAGCCGCTATATGGTGGGCGATAGAACAGTTGCCGCCCGAACAGCGCGAGGTAATTATACTCGCCCATTTCGAGAACCGAAGCTATATCGAAATCGCAGAAATCGTCGGCATTCCGAAGGGCACCGTTATGAGCCGGTTATATTATGCGAGACGTAAACTCGCACAACTGCTTGACGAGGTTTTAAGTATCGACGATGAATGAAAACAGCAAAATAGATAACGAGGCGGAAGAATTTTGTTGTTCCCCAGAATGGGGCGAGAAAATAAGCGCCCATATCGATAACGAATTGGGCGCCGCCGAAGCGCTTAAGGTCGAAGAACATATCGCAATTTGCCCGAAATGCCGGGAATTCGCAAAAAAACTGCGCCGCTTGAAAGGGGTAACCGATAAAATGAGACTTGCCGACCTGCCCGACGTTAGATGGCGTCGATACTGGATGGGAATATACAACCGCATCGAACGCGGTGTAGGCTGGGTGTTCCTATCGATAGGCTTCATCGTTCTGCTTATAGCCGGAGGATACTATATTTTCAACGATTTCTTCGCCGACCCGGAGGTCCCGTGGATTATCAAAACCGGCGTGGGCGCTTTTGGTGTGGGCGTAATAATCCTGTTGATTTCGGTAATTAGAGAGGCCTATTTCAGGTTTTGCACCGATAGATATAAGGAGGTCGATATATGATACTCGTAACCAGCGATAATATCCCCGGCAGGAAAATTAGAAAAGTCCTCGGAATGGTCAAAGGTAATACGATTCGTGCAAGGCATCTCGGCCACGATTTCCTCGCCGGGTTGAAAAATCTCGCCGGCGGAGAGATATCCGATTATACAAAAATGGTCGCCGAATCCCGCGAGCAAGCGCTCGATAGGATGATTGCCGAAGCAAACGCTCTCGGTGCCGACGCGATTACCTGCATCAGGTTCACAACAAACAGTATGATGCAGGGCGCGGCCGAACTTCTCGCATACGGCACCGCGGTTACATTGGAGCCCGAGGAATAAAATGGCCGGTGTCCCCGTCCCGATAAGGATTTCGGCATTCGTTTTCGCAGCGTTGGTCGGGCTGCTTCCTTTTTTTCTGCGCTCGAAAAAAATCGGTTTCGGATGGCTTTTGCCGTTTTTCTGGGGCGCGTCGAGTCTATATTCCGTAAAGCTAATCCAAATTCCAATCCAGAAAGCGATAACCTCGGCTATGGTAGGCACAGAGATTGTGCCGTGGATGCGGTTACTTTTCTATATTATCCCGTCCGGCGCGGTTCAGGAACTCGCAAAAGCGATAATACCCATTATTTTTCTATTGGTTGGATTGCGCCTCGGCTCGCCCAGCGAACTCTGGGGTCCGGCAGCCGGCGCTGGTTTCGGGATTACCGAAGCGATAGTAATCGTCGGGATAAATCCCGGCGCGATAGGGATTTTAGCGTTAGTAGAGCGTTTTTCATCGACCTTGTTTCATATAGGCGCAAGCAGTATCGCCGTCGGTAAAGGCAAACCGCTCCGGTTTGTCTGGGGATTGCCTCTTGCTATGGTTTTACACGCACTTACGAATTTTATTGCCTTCGGCCTCTCGGATAAAATGGGCTACTGGCCGTTGGAGGGAATTATCGCCCTGGAATCGATTGCTATATGGGGTTTTGCTCTCGCGCTAAACGAAAAGAAACAAAATTATATAGTGGAAAAATAATAGCCCCGGCTTCTCGCAAGGATATATATAACGGGGTTTCGGCCGAGGCGCTCGACTAATTAAGAGGAGAAGCAGATGAAAAGACTATTGATTATAATGGTCGCCTTAATGTTGTTCGGTCTTAGCATGTCGGCGAAAATGCAGGAGCTGAAACTCGACCCTGAAGATATTTTCTCCGATAGGGAGGTTTTTATCTATGGTTTATTCGATAATGAATCGGGGGAGGAAATAACGGAGACGGAGGTTATATGCGAGGTCGAGGATGGCTATTTGCTAATCGACGACAGCGTTAACGAGAGCTTTGTCAGCGTTAAACTCGACGACCTCTCGCCGTATTCGGGCGAAAAATCCATTCATTACGCCGGAGATTATGTTATCCATTCTCAATTTACGGAAACCCAAATAATTATCGATGCCGAAACACCCGACGGCGAACAGCATATCGAACTCGACCGCCCCGAAGGGTTGCTTCTTCATAACGACCAACTTCTTTTTTCCCTGCGCGCGATGGATTTCTCGATAGAAAAGCAAAAACTGAAGTTATTCATTCCGGCAAATGCGAGTATTATAGATATGGCGGTAATGGTCGAAGGCATCGAGAAATTTAACGCTCCAGCTGGGGAATTCGAGGTTTATCGTGTAACTCTGGATTTCGGCCTTTCGATGCAAACGGCCTTTTACGAAGTCGAGAACCCGCACAAAATGATAGCCTACGACAACGGCACCCTACAATACAGGCTGAAGGAATCTAAAAGTGAGTAAAAGTAGGAGAGGTTTCGCGACCCTAATCTAATAATTCTCGGTGTTTGGATAAGCAATTGTAATGGCTCACGACTTTAGTCGTGGGTTACGTAATGCAATACAAATCAAGGGTTGGCGCGGGGGCGGTGTGGTGTCCCGGATGGGATTTTTGCGCCCGGAATAATATATTTTCTAACATACCGGGCGTAGCAAAAATCGTGACAACCCGGGTTTTTCGGCGAAAACTCCGTATTTTCAGCGAAAGGTGGTGTGGGACCCGGAACCGGGAAATCCTCTTACAACTTCGGCAAATACGTCTCGACCTCGTAATCGGTAACCTGTATTCGATATTGCTCCCATTCGGCACGCTTGTTAGCGATATATTTTTCGAACAGTTCCGTCCCGAGAATATCTCGAACCAGGTCGCTTTCTTCCATAAAAAGAATCGCAGCATAAAGCGAGTCGGGAAGCGCTTTAATGCCGCGCTCTTTCTGGACTTTTTCGGGCATTCCGTAAATATCCTCTTCGACCGGTTCGATAAGTTCATAATCGTTATCTAATCCTGCCATTCCCGCACCTAACATAACCGCGAATAGAAGATACGGATTCGCCGCTGGGTCCGGAGAACGGAACTCCGCGCGGCAAGAGTTCGGGTGATGTGGTTTGAACGCCGGAACTCTAACCAACGCCGAGCGATTACGTCGTCCCCAGCAAATATAAACCGGAGCCTCATAACCTACAACGAGGCGTTTATAACTATTAACCCATTGGTTGGTTACCGCTGTTATCTCGCGTGCGTGACGCAAAATCCCGGCGATAAACCTCCGCGCCGTATTGGACAGATTATACAAGTCCTCTTTCGAATAGAATCTATTCTCGGCGCCGGAAAAGAGCGAAAAATGAACGTGCATACCGCTGCCGTTAACCTGTGCTAATGGTTTCGGCATAAAGCTGGCGTAAAGGTCGTTCTCGCGCGCGACCTCTTTAACCACAGCTTTAGTTATCATTAATTTGTCCGCCATCTCGAGAGCGTTCGTATAGGAAAGCCCCAATTCGTGTTGGGACGGTGAAACCTCATGGTGGCTGGCATCTACTTTAATTCCCATTTTGCGAAGCGTCATATAGGTTTGTTTTCTACACGCGGAGATATGGTCCATCGGCATAACATCGAAATATCCGCCGCGGTCGAGAATTTCGGCGTGTTTGTCGTCGGGGAAATAGAAATATTCCAACTCGGGACCAACATAAAAATTATCGAAACCGTTTTCTCCGGCGCGCGTAAGCATGCGTTGAAGCACATATCGCGGGTCGGACTCGAAAGGTCTCCCATCCGGATACGTAACGTCGCATATAAGTATTCCGGTTTTAGCGCCGCCGTGTTCCCACGGCAATATCCTGAACGTCCTCGGGTCTGGAACGACCAGAAGGTCGCTCTCTTCGATACGCACGAAACCCTCGACCGAGCTGCCGTCGAAACCATGACCCTCGTCGAGAACCATTTCGAGGTCCTCTATCGGGAGATTAAGCCCCTTAATCTGGCCGAGAATATCCGTGAACCAAAGCCTTATTACTTGCAGTTCAGCGTCTTTTGAAATTCTAAGGACATCGCTTTTCGTGAGCATTTTCCCCTCCGGGAATATGATTTTTAATAAAATTACTGGCTCAATACTAAACCGGTATTCTTATTTTTGCAAGTAGTTTTAGATTCTTTCCGCCAAAAACCGGCTGGCACGCTCCGTGCGAAGTCCGCCTCGCCTACAATTGTAATAATTATCTAACTGCTTACGAATTGGCGAAGCCGTTAAGCGCGATTATTTACGGCATTGCCGGCGGACGCACGGACTCCGCACCAACACCCCAAAGACCACTCTCGCGCCAGCCGATAGTATCGGAACCGGCGTGCTCGAGCGCCTTCGGCTGATTTGCTTCCAGATAATGATAAATTGAATCGAGCCCAAATCACGGATTTGAATTCGGGATTAGCAGATGAATGAGAAAGACTTACATTTGATATAGGGTTTTTTCAGACTAATATATCGGTCAATCCATCTTAAAAAAGTTTAACTTGCAATGAACTCATAAAGAATTATATTTATTAAAACAAATCTTGCAGAAGGAGGAAACAATGCCGCGACCCCTATCCTTTTTGTTTATTATGGCTTTTATTTCGAGCGTAGCTTTAGCAACGGCTCATTCCGACAGCCTCGCACCGTATCAATACGATGCCGGTGTTCGCGCGCGAGTCGCCGGCGACCCGCTGAACGCCCAGTGCGATATTCGCAAATCCGAGCCGTTGCATACTTTAGTCGCGAGGGATTTCTGTTATTCTACAGACGGGCAGCTCACGTGGAGCAGTGTATTGCTGACTAACACCGGCGGCGACACTTGGGCGTGCACCACGCCATCGATATCCGGCGATGCCCACTGGCGGTTCTATATAGAATCTGACAGTATCTGGGCGGGACAGACTCCCGTTTATGACGGTGCGGAAACCTGCAGACTTCCGGCTAACTGGTATGTCTATTGGGAGGATACTCCCGGCCTGGATAGTTCGGCATATCTCCCGGGGTCGGGCGACTGGCTAGATATTCGAGGTGCAGGATTCTGTATTTCAAGCGGTAAATTCTACGGGAAGATAGTGAAAACGAATGACGATTGGCATGTCTCCGACGGTAGTCGATGGTGGACCACAGACCTTTTCGACGATAATTACGGCTATATGTTCGCTATCAATAATCCGTTAGAGCCTTCTGGAGATATATTTTATACCGTTGCTCAAACTGTAACCGCCGACCCTCCGGATTTAACGGGTCATGTCGAGATGGCCCCGGGATTGTTAAAGGCGAAGGAAAGCACGAGCGAAATATGGATTGTCGTCGGTGTTCCGCCTGTCGAGATTGTCTTCGTAGCCGAGACGATGTTCGTATCCTGCAATATTACGGATTTTACCGGTGACTCCGATTTCGGAACGTGGCCAAATAATATTCGATATTTGAACGTCCAGGCGTTGACTATGCACCTGCATCAATACGGGTCGCTTTTAGACCCGCAATTCCACCAGTATTTCGCCGACCAGACTATATGTGGCCACGCGTATTATCAAAACCCGATTGCACCGTGGCTTTCCTCGACTACCGCGCCGAATACATTACCGGTTCTGACATCGCCGTCGGCGGATTACGACCCCGGATTCGACGAGACCACCGTCGAAGTAATCTATACCGATACCGATGAAAACCCGCCGGAATACGTCCGCGTAGATATAGGCTCCCGCGCGGTCTATGATTTAAATAAAGCCGAGGTCGTCGGGCCTTACGGCTGGATAGATGGTGTGAAATATTCCGGCGTTATTCCGGGCTATCACGGTTTCGGCGCCGATTTTACTTTCGAGTGCAACGACGGTGTCGATTCCTATTCCCTACCGGCAGGCGAACTTTCCGTAGCCGAGAAAACACCACGCAGTTTCGATATATCGGTTTTCCCGAACCCGTTTAATAGCGCCTGCAGGATTTCCGCTCCGGGAGGGGTGGAGATAGAGATACTCGACATAAACGGGAGGATAGTCTATAATGAACCCGTAGTGGCAAAGCACGTTTCGTCCGCCGATGAATCGAACACAAGTCGAGCATACTCGGCCCATACATCTGTCATTTGGGACCCGGCGGATAATGTCGGCTCGGGTGTCTATTTCGTCCGCGTAACCGCAAATAACGCCTCGCAGACCAATAAAATCGTATATATAAAATAAGGTAAGGGCGAGGCTTGCCTAGCATGTTCTATCGTTAGCCAAAAAGGGCGGCGTTTACCCGCCCTTTCTTATTTCTATTCCGGCACAGGGTCGTAACCGGAACTGTTGCCCCAAGGTGTGCATCTCGAAAGCCTTTTTACCGCCAGCCAGCCGCCCTCGATTATCCCATGACGTCGAATTGCTTCCTCGGCGTAATAACTACACGTTGGCGTGAAATTACACCTCCCGCCGCATTTCTCGAAAACAGGCGCGCCGTAATCGTGATACAGATTTATAAACCAGATAGCCACGCGCGCGGAAAATTGCTTCTCCGGCACACGGCCGATGTCGAATACTATCGCCGTGACGATTAAAACGACGGCGATAGTAATAACTACCCTAGCCCTCACTCGGCGGTTGCTGCGCAGGAGGTGGGGGAGGTGGTGGGGTGGTCGGTGTCTCGGCAGCCGGAACCGCTGCTCCACCTTGTCCGTTTTTTGGCCGCGAGATAAGATATATAATCCAGATAATCCACCAGAAACCGAAGAAAATACCGATAATCGCAAGCGTAACGAATAAACCGGCTTTGTCGTAACCGCGTCTCTTGGCGTCTTTATTTATCCAGATAGCGGCCCATATAGACAATCCCAACCATACGACTGCGAGGACCAGCCACACTATCATAATTCCACAACCTAAAGCACTCGCGGCCTCATCGCTCAATTCGTCCTGAGCAGCCAACATAATCGGCATAGCCAGAATTAGCAAAATAAGAAATAACCTGAGAGATTTCATTTCCCCTCCTGTCGATGTGAAATTATTATTCATTTCAATATCATTGAGCATATCCCCTTTGTCAAGCCGCAAATGATAGTGTGGAGTTTCCAAAAAAATTTAAAAATTAATCGGTAGTCGTCCGCCGTTTCTGCATTAGTTGCTGACATAGGATTAGGCAGTTTCAGCAAGGGGGTGGTGTGTTTGGGAATTACATTTCCAAAAACCTTAACGAACAATGCAGAAACCTTAGCACCCGATTAGCAAAAACTCGATTAGTTCTTTTTTTTTATTTGACTTGTTCGATACTCGTTCCTATATTTATAAACCAATACGAAAAATAAAAGCTAATCCAATTAGAAAGGAGCGCGGTCGATGGTAGAATATTTTATTAAGGGCGGGTTCCTGATGTATCCACTTCTCGGATTGTTCGTTATAGGCATTGCATTTGCCATCGTAAAATTCTGGTTCCTGATGCGCTCGAGCATCAACAGCAGAAAATTCTTCGACAAAATTACCGACACACTCGAAAAAAGCAACGTTAAAAATGCTATCGAAGTATGCGAAAGAACCCGCGGGCCGCTTTCCGCGCTGTTTCATGCCGGTCTCGAAAGAACGGAACGCGGTTTATCCTATGTCGAACGCGCAATCGAAAACGAAGCCGCTATACAACTCGGCTTCCTCGAACGCGGAATGGTCTGGCTCTCTACTATCATTAGCGTAGCGCCGATGCTCGGATTCCTCGGCACCGTTCAGGGTATGATTATCGCTTTCGATACAATCGCCAAATCGAACGATATCGTCCCCAGCGAGGTCGCCGGCGGTATCTCGACCGCACTGCTAACGACCTTCAGCGGACTCGCTATCGCTATACCGATGCAGGTGTTCTATAACTATTTCGTGAACAAGGTCGACCGTATGGTCGTCGAGATGGAAGACTATTCCAACAGACTCGTCGAATACCTGATAGAAAAAGATATGGTTGCCAAATAGAGTAAAGGTTAGCCGTGCTCAAACTAAAGAAACACGCTAAAACAAGCTCGGAAATCCCGACCGCAAGCCTCGCGGATATCGTGTTCCTGCTGCTTATATTCTTCCTCGTAACCACGAGTATGAACCCCGCAAAAGGTCTCGGATTGACGCTTCCACCACCCGGGCAGGAAGTGAAAATAAAATCCGAGAATATCCTCAATGTCTTCGTGAACAAAGAAGGCGCGATACTCGTCGCGGGGGAGATAACCCAATTGTCCGATGTCCGGCAGGTCGTCGAAACCAAAAGACAGGAATACAAAGCGAAACGCGGTCAAGACGAGGAGATAATAGTAAGTCTGCAAACGCATCCCGAGGCCGATTACAGGTATATGATAGATGTCCTCGATGAAATAAAACTGGCAGGCGCATCGAAAATATCGATTGCAGCACCCGATTTTTAAACAAAAAAATTATTAAACAATCGCAATCGATTGTTTTTATGGTTATAATAAGTAGAGAGACGAAAATAACGGTGCGGTGGTGGGGTGCTTAAGGCTTACGGCTTATAGCTTAACCACTGGAGAAAAATTGGCTATCGATTTCAAACAAAAATCTAAACTATCCAGTCGAATACCGAACGCTTCTATTGCGGATATAGTATTCTTACTGCTGATTTTCTTTATGACCGTAACGGTGTTCAAAGAATACCAAGGTTTAAGAGTCAAGTTGCCTCCCGCAAAAGCTACACAAAAAATAGAAAAGAAGCGCGACATAACATATATATGGATAGACCGCGAAAACAGGGTTAATATCGACGATATGATAATCTCGATGATAGAGATTACCCCGATTATGTCCGAAAAGATGCGGGAGAACCCGGCTCTAATCGTCTCTATTCGAGCCGATGAAAGAGCCAAATATGGGCAGGTCGCTCGTCTTATGGAATCGTTGAAAGAAGCCAATTCCTTGCGTATCAATTTCGCAACCCTTACCGAGGGCTAATAATGCGGTATTCCAACCCAAATGCTAATCTGCCGGAGCAGTTCCCGAAGAACTTAAAGAAAGGGTTGATTATATCCCTTGCGGCGGTTCTTTTGGTTCTACTTACGTATATTACTATTGCTGTAAAAACCCTCGAAGGCCCCGAATATCAGCAGGTTATAGAAATAGAAGAAATCGAGGAAACCCGCCAGCAAATCCAGAAAGAAGAACCTCCTAAACCTAAAATCGCACAGGTCATCGAAACCGAGGACGAGGACGTCCCAGATACGGTAACAATAGACGTTACCGAACTCGATGTCAGCGATACAGCCTATATCCCCACTGTCGAGGACGATGAAGAACCGGTGGACTTTTTCGTTCTCGAATCTCCTCCCGAACCAAAAGAAAAAGTGGAACCCAAATACCCCGACCTCGCTCGCAGGGGCCAGGTAGAAGGCTCCGTCCTTGTCGAAGTGATTATCGGCTACGACGGTAAAGTCGAGAAAGCGAAGGTTGTCGCCGCCAAACCGGAGGGCTTTTTCGAGGATGCCGCGCTTGCCGCCGCAAAGCAGTGGACATTCACGCCGGCGAAACAGCGCGATAAACCCGTCAAAGTCCTCTATCAAATCCCAGTCAAATTCAAACTTAGATAATATTCCTTAAAAAAATTCCGTTTTATTATATTAAGATGAAATTACATCTGTGGAATAAGAACTTCCGCAAAGCCTTTATTATCGCCCTCGAAGCGGTCAAACAGTGAGAATTCGAACCGGCAACAAAGCGAGGTAGCTCCGTTAAAGTCCGCTACAGGATACCGTTTAAATTTAAAATAGATATTTAATAAGGTTAGATTATTTTAAATGCACGGCAAGTGAACGCGAAACCACGTGGGCTGTGCTTTTTTATTGATAGAAGACCATTTTTTATCTGGCATCGAATATGTATTATTCTCGCGTGTATAAAAATATGCATATTACAAAATGTAAAATACTCTTGACATTAGCTTTTTCAGTTCTTATATTCTCAACAACAGTGACCAGACGGTCATAGAACCACAGAAAACAGGACTTTATATGCAAAGAAAAATAATAATAATAGCGCTGTCCATTATTCTTTTTATATCGATATCTATCGAAGCGCAGACCGAACTTCAATCATCCGATAGGGAAGTCGTAATTCTGAGTCTCGACGATTTCATTCAAAAAGTCCTGGAGACTAACTATTCCCTCGCGATTCAACGACAATCCCTCGCCAAAACCGGAGCGAGCAAACTCGGCGCATGGTCGAGTTTTATGCCAAACGCGAGCACCAGGTTCTCCTGGAGCCGCAGCGGCGAGGACAGGTATAATTTCGACCAATCCGGGTTTTCGGTTAGCAGAGATTATTACAGCGGGGGTTTCTCTGCCAGCCAGACACTTTTTGCCGGAGGTAGAAATTACTTCGACCTGCGCAACTCGATGCTCTCGTATCGTTCGGCGGAGGAAAGTATCGACGACAAACGCGCCGAGATAATTCTGAGTGCGAAAGAGGCGTTCTATACCGCTATCGGCGCGCGGCAGGCCGAAGCCAACGCATATCGGGCGCTCGAACGAACCCGCGACCAGTGGGCGCTCGTCGCGCAGCGCGATACACTCGGTATGGCCGACCCGACCGAGGTTTCCCAGATAAAAGTGAGCCTCGCTCAAACAGAGCTTGCCCTCCTTCAAGCGATAAATACCCGGAAAAAGTCCGAGGAAAGTCTGTTGGTTCTACTCTCGCATCCCTTGGGCGATAGTGTCGAACTGCGCGAACCGCCTGAAACGAAAATCGAACTCGAACCGCTCGATTATTATATCGCCCTGGCGCTTGAAAAAAGCCCTCTGGTCCGGGCTGCGGAGCTCTCTCTAAAACAAGCCAGATTGTCACGGTTATCGAGCTGGGGAGACTATCTGCCCGGCGTTTCATCCAGTTTCAATTATAGCTGGGGAGGCTCCGAATTTCCCGGCAGTCTCTCCGAATTAGACGACGAAGCGTCCTGGAGCGTCGGGATTTCCGCCAGTTGGACGCTCGTTTCGGGGACATCGAGAATATCGTCCATAAAATATGCCAATTATGACGTTCGAGAAAAAGAAATAAGGCTCGCCGAGGCCCGACAATCTGTCGAAATCCTTATCCGCGATGCGTATCGTCGCTCGACAGAAGCTTTTGCCAGAATCGGTCTCGCCGAAGCTCGCCTCGCGGACGCGAAACTGAATTTTTTGCTTTTCGACGAAAAATACAAACTCGGTAATTGCACACTGCTCGAACTACTTCAAGCGGAACTCACCCTGCGTGAAGCCGAGGACGAAAAAATAAGCGCCGAATTCGACTACCAAACCGCTGTCGCTGAACTTATTAGGTGGACGGGCGCCGACGAAAATTCCGAATAGATTGGATGTTGCACGGCTAAACTTCTTTTGTAAAAGAATCGACTAAACGTTATTGCGAGCTACAAGCGAAGCAATCTCGATACTCATTTATCCCGGAGGCCAAAGTGAAAAAGTTCATAATTATGACCGTCGTTCTGGCGGTAATCGCCGTTTTGGTTTTAATAGGGCTGAAGCTGGGGACCCGCGCGGGTGGGGCTGTCGCCGTTCAAGTCGAATCCGTCGAACGAAGGGACATTTCGCAGGTCGTTACCGCGTTCGGGAGGCTCAGTCCACAGGTCGAAGTCAACATCTCCAGCAAGGTTATCGGCCAGATAGAAAGGCTTTTCGTCGACGAAGGGGACACCGTCCAGAAAGGGGATACACTCGCCGAGCTCGAGAAAACTCGCTATCTGGCAGCATTATCCTCGGCGGAGGCCGCACTACGAAGCGCGCGTTCGCAGGTCGCACAGGTCGAAGCCAACCTCTCGCAGGCGCGCGAAAATCTCCGAAAATCGGAAAAAATGTTCGAGAAGAAACTGATTTCCGAAGACGCCCTGAAAGAAATCCGCACACAGGTCGAGATTCTCGAGGCGCAGCACGCCTCCGCGAAAGACGGTATCGAAAGAGCGAAAGCCACTCTCGAAGAAACACGCGACGACCTAAACAGAACGACAATCACCGCACCGGTCTCCGGTGTCGTAATAAACGTCGAAGCACAGGAGGGCGAAAACGTAATTATGGGAACTATGAATAACCCCGGCAGCGTGATTATGACAATCGCCCAGCTCGACGCTATGGAGGCCGTGGTCGATGTCGATGAGGCCGATGTCGTCGACCTCGCTATAGGCCAACAGGCGCGTATAGAAATCGACGCCTTCACCGATACATTTATGGTCGGCAGAGTCTCGAAAATAGCGAATCAAGCGAAAATACAGAATATCGGCGGTCAGGAAACGGTCGCCTATTTCGAGATAAGAATCGCTGTCGACGAGCCGCTCGAGGGTATTCGCCCCGGAATGAGTTGCTCGGCGGAAATAGAAGTCGATAAAGCCGATAACGTCCTGTCAGTCCCAATTCAGGCCGTAGTAGCAGCCCGCGAAAAAGAAAAGCCGCCGGAAGAAGAAAAAGAAAGACCGGGTGGCGTAAAAGTAACCATAGGCGGCCCTCCCCGAGGAGGCGAAAAAAAACCGCGTAACGATTTCCGCAAAATAAAGGAAGCCGTATTCGTAGTAGAAAACGGCGTTGCTAAACAAAGAGTCGTAACAAGCGGGATAGCCGACGATAGATATATCGAGATTAAAGAAGGTATCGAAGAGGGCGATACAATAGTAATCGGGCATTATAAAGCCCTCAGAAACCTGAAAGACGGCGATAAAGTTAGGGTTCTCGGCGAGAGTCGCCAACCCGGGAGGAGATTCGATGTCGAGCCTGATTGAACTTCGCGGAGTAACTAAGGTCTATAAACTCGGGAAGACCGAAGTTCCCGCGCTCCGGGGCGTCGACCTCTCTATCCAGCGCTCGGAATATGTCGCTATTATGGGGCCGTCCGGCAGCGGAAAATCGACTATGCTCAATATCCTCGGTATGCTCGACGTTCCCACGCAGGGAGAATACCTTTTCGATGGTGAGGATGTTACGAGACTTTCCGACGCTAAATTGGCCTCGACAAGGAATAGTAAGGTTGGTTTCGTTTTCCAGACATTCAATCTGCTCCCACGTGCAAACGCTATCGGAAATGTCGAACTGCCTTTAATTTACGCCGGTGTGGGCAGAAAAGAACGTCACCGCCGCGCGAAAAAAGTCCTCGAGATGGTAGGTCTTGGCGATAGAATGAAACATAAACCCAACGAACTGTCCGGTGGCCAACGCCAAAGAGTGGCGCTCGCACGCGCTCTTGTTACCGAACCCGATATCGTCCTCGCCGACGAACCGACAGGCAATCTCGACAGTAAAACCGGAGAGGAGATTATGCTCCTTCTAGATGACCTATCGAAAAGAGGTCATACGATTATACTGGTTACGCATGAGCAGTTCATCGCCGACCACGCGAGACGAACTGTCCATATCCTCGACGGCCGTATCGCATCGGATAAAATCGACGGAGCAAGTATATAAAACCGATTTGTCCGAAAGATTAACCACCAAGCTGCAAAGACACAAAGAACAACGGAAATCAAGGAAAACAAAATCCAAACTCGTATAACTTTATGTCGCGGTGTTTTTATCGTTATCTTTGGTGAGTGAGGGCACGAGCAATGAGCAACGAACAACGAAATAAATGTATTTCTTCATAGAAAGCCTCCGTTCAGCTATAAATTCCCTACGCGGGCATTTCCTCCGAACCGGTCTGACTATGCTCGGTATAATGGTCGGTGTAACGACGATTATCACAATCGTCTCGATAATCGCCGGCCTCGACGGTATGGTCGCCCGTGAATTTTCCCGGATGGGCACACGCGTTCTTTATGTCAGCAGACACCAATGGGGTGAGAATTTCTACTGGCGCGCACCGCGAATCGGCACCAAGGAAATCGAAGCGCTTGAATGTGTCGAACTTGCCGAATATGTCGTCCCGACCCGTAAAAGGTGGGCGACTATCTCCCGTGATGACATAAAAATCGACGGTATGCAGGTCGTCGGAACCACCGAGAATTACCATCTAATCCGCGAAATACCGATTACCATGGGGCGTTTTTTCTCCGCTTTTGAGGCCGAACGCGGGAGACACATTTGCGTTATCGGTTACGAAATATATAATAGCCTTTTCAAGGACGGCGAAGACCCGATTAATAAATATATCGAAATATATCAAATCCCTTTCAGGGTTATCGGCGTCGTCGAGAAACAGGGGAATTTCCTGACCAATATGAGCGATATCGCCGCCGACAATAAGGTTTTTATCCCGCTGACAGTCTCCGATAGAATGTTCGGTCGATGGTGGGGGGTCGAGGTTATGGTCAGCGCGCCTAGTGATGAAATGCTCGAGGAAACCGAGGATGAGTGCCGAATGATGCTCCGCGTGGCGCGCGGTCTTCGCCCAGGCGATGATGATAATTTCGGTATCAACAAACAGGATTTTATGCTCAATGAATACCGCAACGCGACAAAGGTTATGTGGGCAGCGTTGATAGGTATCGCCGCACTGTCTTTACTTGTCGGTGGTATCGGAGTGATGAATATAATGCTTATCTCGGTAACCGAACGCACAAAGGAAATAGGCGTTAGAAAAGCTCTTGGCGCGAAAAGAACGCATATTCTATCGCAGTTCTTGTTCGAGGCTTTGATTGTCTGTTGGATTGGCGGCGCCGTCGGCGCTCTGGTCGGCCTGCTTTTTGCTGGCATTGTAACGGCTCTGTCTCCGCTAGTTTTCGTATTTTCCGGCGAAGCAATAGCTCTCGGGTTCGCCTTTACAAGCGCCGTGGGAATATTCTTCGGACTATATCCGGCTGTCAAAGCCGCTCGCAAATCGCCCGTTGAAGCACTGAGATATGAATAATAGAGGAACCTCCTGCAGGTTTTAAAACCTGCGGAAGGATGAGATTTTGGAATGTGGAATGCGGAAATAGAATTAGCCCAGGACTTCAGTCCGGCGATTACGGAAATACAGCAATATCAAGGGCTGGCGCGACCGCTGCGGCCGAAATATGAATAACCGTGATACAAAATGGCCGTAGCAGCAGGCGTGACAGCCCAGTTTCCGTGGAACAAGTTAGCTTGACACCGTAAATTGAACTCTATAACTCAAAAATGAAACTCGCAAGCGCAATAGGAATCGCTGTCCACGGCATAAACCAGAATAAGCTTAGGGGCTTTTTATCTATACTCGGTGTAATCGTAGGCGTCGTCGCGGTTATAGGTATGGGCGCGCTCGCCGCGAGTATGCAGGAAGCGCTGTCCAAACAGGCGCAACAGCTCGGCGCAAATACCTTCACTATCGAGCGCGTCAGCCCGGTCGAGATGGGCATGCTCTGGATGGGTGGCAACAGGCAAGCTATGTTTGAATTGTTCCGACGCCCGAGATTCGACCTTAGCTATGTCGATGAACTCCGCGATAACTGCCCCTCGGCGCAATCGATTGCACCGATGTCCAAAGGCACGAATAGGTTCAGACACCGCAGAAAACGTTCCGACGAGTCTATAACCGTTTTGGCAACTAACGAGGATTTCCTTCAGGGCGGTGTCTATGAACTGGGTGAAGGCCGTTTTTTAATGCCGAACGATGTTACCTCGAGGCGCTATGTATGCGTTGTTGGCCAGGAAGTTGTCAATGAGTTTTTCGAGGGCCGCAATCCCATTGGAGAAGAAATAGCTATCGGCCCGATGTCCTGTAAAATCGTCGGCACACTTAAAGAGGTTGGCGCGGCACTCGGAGAAAATCCCGACAACGTCGCAATCGTCCCAATTACCACTGCGCTTAAACACTGGCCATGGATGAGATGGCAGATGAGCATCAATATAGAGGCCGAACCGGGGAAATTCGAGGACGCGCAGGACGAAGCGATTACCACGCTCCGCAGACTCCGGGAACTACGACCGTGGGAGAAAAACAACTTCTCGATAATCACGTCCGAGATGATGATGGAACTATTCGGTAAAATCACCGGTGCCGCGTCGGTTGTGGTTTTGCTGATTGCAGGCGTGAGCCTCGTCGTCGCAGGTATAGGAATAATGAACGTTATGTTCGTTTCCGTCCGAGAACGCACCCGCGAAACAGGCATCCGCAAAGCCTGCGGCGCGTCCTCCAACTCGATTATGATGCAGTTCGCAATCGAGGCCGTTATGTTA